>JBCCPW010000127.1:0-8401 GCA_039024735.1 Bacteroidota bacterium | reverse complement strand
GGTCCGCCGGCTGCCCGGCCGCGAGCGCCTCCATCGCGTTGACGAAGTAGGTCGTGGCCTGATCCAGGCCGTCGGGGCTGGTCACGCGGTGGTCGTCGATGGCACCGTTGTAGACGAGGGTGCCCTCGGGCGAGATGACGTACATGTGGGGCGTCGTCTTGGCACCGTAGAGGCGCCCGACCTCACCGGTCGGGTCCATCAGCACAGCCGTCTGCTGGCCGCCCTCGATCTCGGTCCGCTCGTTCATGACCTCGGCCTCGAAATAGCCCTGCTCGCCCGGCGCCGACGAGACGATGGAGAGCCACACCACGTCATCTCCGGCGGTGTAGCCCTCCTGAAGCGCCGTCATGTTGCCGGTCGAGTACTGCTTGGCGACGTACGGGCAGTCGTAGTTGAGCCACTCCAGCACGACCGTTTTGCCGCGAAGATCGGCGAGGGTGTAGTCGGTGCCGTCGGTGCCAGTCAGCGTGAAGGCGGGGGCGGTGACGCCCGGCTGGAGATCGCCCGGCGTGGCCTCGGCGGGGGCCGCCTCGGTGTCGGATGCCTCGGGAGCAGGCGCCTCGGTCGCGACCGCCTCGGCGGTCTCAGCGGGAGCGTCCGCCTCGGGCGCGGGATCGGTGGATTCGGTGCGGCAGCCCGCGAGGACGAGCAGCGCGAGGGCGAAGAGGGAGAAACGCATGGGAACAGGGGTCATCGGGAGGCGACGGGGCCGGAGACACGCTCAAGCGCGTCCAGCACGACGCCAGGGGTCAGAATCTCAGGAAGGAGGATCGGATCGGCGGAGTTCCCGGGATAGAGGGCGTAGACCGGGACGCCGCTGCGGCCGAGGGCGTCGAGCGCGGCCGTGATGTCGTCGTCGCGGCGGGTCCAGTCCGCCACGAAGAGGTGAACGCCTCGGTCGGCGAACGCCTGCTCCACCGCCTCGGTGCGGAGCGTGCTGCCCTTGTTGGCCTGGCAGGTGAGGCACCACGTCGCGGTGAAGTCGATGAAGACCGGCTCCCCGGCGACCACGAGCGTGTCCACCTCGGTGCGGTCCCACGCGGCCCACGTCCCATCTGAGGACGCCGCCGAGGCGGTCTGCCTCGCGCCGAACACGGTCAGCGCGAGCGCACCGCCGAGGGCCACGATGGCCAGACCGCGCGTCGCGAACCGCATCGCGCCGGTCACCCGGGCACCGGGCCAGCGACCCACCACCCACGCTGCCAGCCCGACCAGCACGAGCGCTGCGAGTAGCGCCGCCGCGCCGTTGATGCCCGTCTGCGCGCCGAAGGTCCAGACGAGCCAGACGGCCGTCAGGAAGAGCGGGAAGGCGAGCGCCTGCTTGAGCGTCTCCATCCACGGGCCGGGCTTCGGGAGGCGCTGGAGCCACGCGGGCATGAACGAGAGGAGCACGTACGGCAGCGCCATCCCGACGCCGAGCATCGCGAAGACCGCCAGGGCCGCGAGGGCGGGCTGCACGAGCGCCCAGCCGAGCGCCGCGCCCATGAACGGCGCCGTGCAGGGCGTCGCGACGACCGTCGCGAGAACACCGGAGAGGAACGCGCCGCTCGCACCCTCGCCTCGGTCCGCTCGGGCCGCGGTGCCCATCAGGCGCCCGCCGAACTCGACAGCGCCCAGCATCCACAGCGCGAGAACGACCATCAGCACCGCCAGCGCGGCGATGACCGCCGGGCTCTGCAACTGGAAGCCCCACCCGACCGCCTCGCCCGCGCCACGAAGCGCGAGGAGCGCCCCGGCGAGCGCGAGGAACGACACGAGCACCCCCGCTCCGAAGAGGAGGCCGTGCCGCCGCATGACGCCCGGCCTCGCATCGCGGCCCTGCGCGAAGCCGAGGATCTTGATGCTCAGGATCGGGAAGACGCACGGCATCAGGTTGAGGAGCAACCCGCCGCCGAAGGCGAGCAGCAGCGCGACCCACAGCGAGGCCACGCCGCCCGCCTCGGTGCTCCCCCCGCCCGCTCCGGCGGCCAGCAGCGGGACCGGGGCGCGAACCCACAGCCCGCGATGGGTACCGTCGAGCGCGCCCGCTTCGGCGAACGCGAGGATGCCCTCCAGGCGGTCCGGCGTGTCGGCGATGCCGGAGCCATCCAGCGCGAGCACCCACGCCTCGCCATCGCGCGAGAGCGGCTGCGGCGCAGCGTAGTCGATCACGCCGGTCGTGAGTGGGAAGAAGTAGGCGCTCTCCGTCTCGCCCTCCCAGTCGGGCGCGGGGATGACGCGCAGGTCGAAGCCGCCCTCGGTCGGGATCGCCTCGGTGGTCCACCCCCGCACCGAGGCGGGCAGCATCGCGCGCCACTCGTCGAACGCGGCGGCCCGTGCTGGCCGCGAGGTCTCGCCCACGGGCACGACGGCTTGGACCTCGGCGGTCGCCGGAAGGCAGATGTCGGCGCAGATCAGCCAGTCGGCAGTGCCTTCCAGGACCACCTCCTCGCCCGCGTAGTCCGCCGGGACGGTGACCGTCGCGAGGAGCGCCACCTCGTCCTCGTACCCGTACGAGACGAGCCCGGAGAGCGCGATGGCCTCGGGGACGGGGAAGCGGAGGTCGCTCGCGGTCACACCGTCGGGCAGGCGCCAGTCCAGGCTGGTCGGCTGGCCCGCGTCGCCCCCGTTGAGCCAGTAAGAATGCCACGTGGGATCCTGGGTCAGCACGAGCGCGACCTCGAACGAGTCGCCGGGCGCGATGGACGCCGCCTCGGTGACGAGCACAGCGTCGGAGAACGGGCTCGGGTCGTCGGGGTCGATCTGTTCGAACGCACTCTGGGCCGCCGCCGGGAGGGCGAGGGCCGCGAGCAGGAGCAGAGCGGGGAGGCGTCGCATGGGCATCGTCGGAATCGAACGAATAAACGGCCCGTGCGTGCCGGTGACTGCGTGGGTTTCCCGCGAGGTCGTGCGAGGATACGCCCCGCCTCGGCACCGAGGCGGACCGGCTACGGCTCAATCACGACCGGCGTCCCGACGTGGACCACCTCCCACAGATCGTCCATGTGGACGTTCCGCAGCGCGATGCAGCCTCGCGTCCACGCCCGGCGGCGCCCGCTCCCGTTGCCGTGGATCTCGATGAGCCCGCCCAGCCGGGTGTACTGAGGCGGCTCGCGGAACTCCCGATGGGCGCGCACGATGGCCTCGTACTCGCGCTGCGAGATCAGCCCCTCGTCCAGCCCGCGCAGCGCGTGGACCGGCGTGGGGTAGGAGAGCACGAACGCGAGGTAGTAATCGGATTCCTCGAAGCGGCGCGTGACGTAGAAGGTGCCCTCGGGAATCTTGTGCTCGGCGGTCTCGGTCCGGCCCGCCTGCCGGAGCTTGTCGCCCTCGGGGGTGGCGGAGACATCGGCGGGCATCGTCTTCCACAGGTCCGCGCCTCGGTAGACGTAGACCGTCCGCTCGCTCTTGTCGATGCGGATCCAGAGGTCGGACACGGCCTCGTCGCGCACCCACCCCTCGGCGCCATCGTGCCAGACGCGGCGCCAGCCGTCCGCCCGGGGCTCCGCGAGCAGTCGGACGCCCTCGCGAAGGCGCAGCGCGCGCACCGACGCACCGCCCGGGGTTCGGCGCAGCGGCTCCCCGGCGCGAACGACGTAGCCCATAGGAGCCGTCTCGGGATCTGCCTCGGTGCCCTGCTGCCGCGCGAGGTCGGCGAAGGTGCGCGGCAGCGGCGCGGGTCGTTGCGCATCGGCCTGCGCGACGACAGGTGCCCCGAGAGCGGCGCTCAGGGTGAGCAGGAGCAACACACGCAGCATGCGGAAAGGTAGCGAGACACACGTCCGGCCCATCGCGAGAGAGAGTTCGGGATCCAACCAACGGTCGTGCCTCAACGGTCATGCCGTCCTGCCCGCCTCGGTACCGAGGCGGGTGCTCCCGTCCGCCTCAACTCGCGGTGCTGAAGACGCCCGGGGCCGAGAGCACCGCCTCCACGGGGTCCACGCCGTTGGCTCGCAGGCACGCCACGTACGCCTCGCCGACCCCCGCGAGCAATTCGCCCTCGGTGACCACGTCGGCGCCCTCCTTCGCGCTCTCGTCTGCGTTGGCGGGCGCGAAGCCGCGTCCGGCCGTGCGGAGGGCTCCCACGTCCCCGTCGCTGTCGCCGATGAAGGCGACCTCCTCCAGATCGAGGCCCTCCTGCTCGGCCACCCACGCGAGGGCCTGCGCCTTCGTCAGGCCGCTCGGTACCACGTCCACGGACCACGGCGTCGAGAAGGGCAGCAGGTCGATGCCGGTTTCGTCGCGGATCTGCGCCACGACGGCCCGCGCGGCAGGAAGGAACGTGGCGCACTCGCCCTGGTTGGGGCTCACGATGCCCGCCTGCGCCCGCTTCCCGTAGTCGAGCGAGATCGACGGGGCCGTCGCGACGATCTCGCGGAGGAAGAAGGCGCGGACCTCGTCCAGCGCCCGCTCGGTCTCGGGCGTGAGGGCAGGATTCCAGGTGATGGTGGCCGTCGAGAGGTCGAACCGGCCGCCGCCGCTCTCGAACAGCGCCGGGCCTCGGATCCCGAGGGCCTGCGACACCGCCTCGACGTACGCGTACGCCCGACCCGAGCACACCCCGAGGCGGGGCCACCGCTCGTCGGTCTCGGCGCGGCGCGCCCACGCCCGCAGCCGCGCGAAGCCGCCCAGATCGAACGGGCAGTAGGGATCGGAAAGGCAGCCGTCGATGTCGGCGAGGAAGAGACGGATCACGGGAGACGGCGGGAGGCGGACATGCGAAGGTGCCGGGCGGCCCCGCGCGCGTCAAGCGAAGAGTGCGCCGACTCTCCCGCCTCAGTGCCGATGCCGTCGCCACCGAGGCGTTTCGTTGACGTCTGACGGGGACGACAGACCACGGACGGCGGACCACCGCTACTCGCCATCTGTCACCCTCTGTGGCACATCCCGACATCCGGGAGGCGAGCCCGCAGCACCGAGGCGGACTCACGGATACGCCGCGCGGACGCTCGCCCGCCACGCCGCCATCGCTGCCCCGATGGAATCGCGACGGGCCTGGGGCCACGTCGCCGCGAGGTCCTCCGCCTCGGTGGGATCGCGGGCGAGGTCGTAGATCTCCATGTCGCGGCAGGTCCACATGCAGACCGCCTTCCAGCGGCCCCACCGGGCGGCCGTCGCGACGTGCTCGTGGTGAGACGCGAAGAAGAGCCAGCGATCGGGATCGGGCGGCGCGAGGAGGGAGCGGCCGGAGAGGCGCGCATCCTCCAAACGAAGGCCAAGGGCATCCGCGACGGTCGGGACGAGGTCCGTGAGCTGCCGGGGACCCCGGACGCGCCCCGGCGCGATGCCCGGCCCAACGACGAGGCCCGGCACGTGCAGCGCCTCCTGGTAGAGACCGTCGCCGTGAGCGAAATAGCCGTGCTCACCGAAGGACTGCCCGTGATCCCCGACAACGACGATCAGCGTGGAGTCCATCACACCGAGGCGGTCCAGCCCGTCCACCAGATCCCCAATCGCTCGGTCGGTGTGGGCCACGGCATTGAGGTAGTCCACAAGGGGCTCATCGTCTGCCGCGTACGCGAGACGGGGCGACTCGTCGGGAATCGCGTACGGGTAGTGGCCGGAGAGCGTAAGCAGCGTGAGCAGGAACGGATGCCCCTCGCGCACCTGCTCCGCCGTCCACTCCAGCGCGGGCGCGATGGCGTCTCCGTCGTCCACGCCGAATGCGCGGCGGTCCAGTTGCTCTGCGCCCTGCGCCGTGAAGACCTCGGCACCGAGGAGGGTCTCGTACCCGAGGTTGTCCAGGATGACATCCTTCCGCTCGAAGCGGAGCCACGCGGGCGTCACGAACGCGGAGCGGTACCCGTGCGGCTGGAGCAGGTCCGGCAACCCGACCGCCGGGAGCCCGCCCGGACGGTTGGCGCGCAGGCGCGTCTCGGGACTGGGGATCACGCCCGACAGCATCGCGCCGATGGTCTTGTTTGTGTACGGCGTCATCGCGAGCATCTCGTCCACCACGAGGCCGCGCGCCGCGAGCGCGTCCAGCGTGGGCGTGGGCACCGGGCCGCCCCACGGCCCCGTCGAGATGGCCCGGACGGACTCCAGAATGATCACGACCACGTTGAACGTCTGCGTTGAGTCGGTCGCGACGGCGCGGGTCTCGCGCGCGTCGAAGGCTGAGGCGGTGGAGGCCGGGACCGGCCCCCAGGGCGCCTCGGGGAGCGGACGGACCATCCATGCGTACTCGCCGCTCCGTCCACCGAGGCCCGCCAGCACGAGCGACCCGAGGCCAAGGAGCATCGAGCGCGAGAGCCGCGGAGGCGGCCCGTCCTGCGCGTCGCGCCGCCGCACGGAGAGCGCCGCCCCGATCACGAGGAGGAGCGGCGTGCAGAGCAACACGATCCGCAACGGCGTCATCTCCGCCGCGACGATGCCTGCGAGACTGGCCGCATCGCTCGAACTGGAGTGGACGAAGAGGACGTACGGATCCAGCGGGAAGCCGAACGCCTCGGCGTAGCCGTACTGGAATACCGCCAGAACGCCCAGCGCCACGACGCCACCGTACAACCCGGCGACCACGAGCACTCGTCCCCACCCGCAAGCGTGCCGAAGGACCGCCACCGCCACACCCGCGAGACCTGCGAGAACGGCCGCGTCCGAGAGCGCGATGGTGAAGGCGCCCGCCTCGTTGAGCATCCGAGGACCGCGCCACCCCGCGAGCCGGAGCCCCACCACGAACACCACCAGCGGGCCGACGAGCAGCCCGACACGGACGAGGGCATCACGGGAGGACGGAAGCAGGCGCACGAGAGTTCAGGGGGCAGGAAGCTAGACGCAGCCCCGCCAGGCGACGCACCTCCTCCGCCTCGGTGCCGAGGCGGCCACCACCTCGGGGATACCGAGCCGGGCCATCTCCGCAAGGACGTGTTGCAACACGCTCCCCTCAGCCCCGGTCTCCCCGCCTCGGTGCCGAGGCGGACCACCGAGGCGGCAGCCTCGCGCTACGCCTCTACCTCGCCCCCCACGCCTCGGTAGGACTGCTGGAAGTACAGCAACGGCCCGGCCTCGTGCCCTGGGATCCGCTCCTCCACGCGCCCCACGATGAGCGAGTGATCGCCCACCTCGGTGCGGCCGTGGAAGCGGCAGAGCAAGACGCCGAGCGTGCCGGAAAGCAGCGGAAGACCGTGCGGCGTGGTCGTGTGGTCCACGGTCGCGAGTTGGTTGTCCACGTCAGGAACCGCGAAGTGGGTCGCGAGAGCGGCCTGTGTCTCCGCGAGGAGATGCACCGCGAAGCTCGGCGCCTCCAGGAGAGCGCGATGGAAGCGCGTCCCGCGGGTGACGTTGAACGTGACGAGCGGCGGCGCGAGGCTCGCGCTCGTGAACGAGCCGATGGTCGCGCCGCGCGGCCCGTCGGCGCCCCGGCACGTCACCACGACCACCGGCGAGGCCATCCCGCGCAGCGTCTCGCGGAGGCCCTCGCCATCGGCCGGGACGGATTCGGGGAATTCGGACGCCTCGTCGGCGGGAGCAGGGTGGGTGTGCATGGGCGTGCATACCCCACCCACCCGAAGGGGATTCCGGGATCGCGAGACGCTGCGGGTGTCTGGCCCATTCGCGCGATCTTGTCCTCCACTCCCCCCGCCCCGATGCGCCGCGCTGCCTTCCTCACGATGGACACCCTCGAGGACTTCGTCGCCTACGACGAACTCGCCAAACCGCCGCTGCGCGAGCGCGGCTGGCACATCGAGGACGTGCCCTGGCGGTCCGGCGCCGACTGGGACGCGTACGAGGCCGTCGTCATCCGAACGCCGTGGGACTACCACACCGCCCCGGGGGATTTCCTCGATGTCCTGTACACCATCGAGGCGTCACGCGCCCGGCTGGCAAACCCACTGGACGCCGTGCGGTGGAACCTCGACAAGACGTACCTCCGCGCCTTGGAGTCGCGCGATGTGCCCATCGTCCCAACCGTCTGGGGCCACGGCCTCACACCCGACACCCTGGCCGCCCTCCGCGCGCAGCTCGGCGGCGAGATCGTCGTCAAGCCGATCGTCGGCGCCAACGCGGACGACACCTTCCGCCTCGGTCCTGAGGCGGACACCCCCACCGAGGCGGGCGCCCTCGCGACGTTCGCTGACCGCCCCTTCATGGCGCAGCCGTTCGTGCGCTCCATCGTGGAGTGGGGCGAGACCTCGCTCTTCTTCTTCGGCGGCACGTACAGCCACGCCATCCTCAAGACGCCCGCCTCGGGCGACTTCCGCGTGCAGGAGGAGCACGGCGGCCAGATCCGCGCGATGGACCCGCCCCCCGCACTCCGCGCCGCCGCCCAGCGCGCCGTGGAGGCCGCCGTCGAGATCACGGGCGCCGACCTGCTCTACGCCCGCCCCGACCTCGTCCGCCTCGGTGACGGCTCATGGGCGCTCATCGAGTTGGAGATCATCGAGCCCTCGCTGTACTTCCCCTTCGATGCCGACTCGCCCGC
>JBCCPW010000126.1:0-8429 GCA_039024735.1 Bacteroidota bacterium | reverse complement strand
TCGCGAAGAGGAGCGGCTGGCCGTGCTCCACGAACACGGCACGCTCCGGCTTGGTGGCCTTCTCGGTGAAGTCGAAGAAGGCGCCGTCGTTGAAGATGTTGCAGTTCTGGTAGATCTCGACGAGAGCCGAGCCTGTATGTCCGTGCGCTGCCTTGAGCACCGTCTGCATGTGCTTCGGGTCGCGGTCAAGTGTCCGCGCGACGAACGACGCATCGGCACCGAGGGCGAACTGCACCGGGTTCACCGGATGATCCAACGAGCCGTACGGCGTGCTCTTCGTCACCTTCCCGACCTCACTCGTGGGCGAGTACTGCCCCTTCGTGAGACCGTAGATCTGGTTGTTGAAGAGCAGAACCTGGCAGTCCAGGTTGCGGCGCAGCAGGTGCAGCAGGTGGTTGCCGCCGATGGAGAGAGCATCGCCGTCGCCCGTCACAACCCACACGTCCAGCTCTGGACGCGTCGCCTTGAGGCCGGTCGCGACCGATGGCGCGCGGCCGTGGATGGTGTGAAAGCCGTACGTGTCCATGTAGTACGGGAACCGGCTGGAGCAGCCGATGCCCGAGATGAACACGACGTTCTCCTTGTTCTCCGCGAGGTCCGGGAGGGCGCGCTGGACGGCCGCCAGCACCGCGTAGTCTCCGCATCCCGGACACCAGCGGACGTCGGCGCCAGAGACAAAATCCTTCCGCGTGAGGACCGGCAGGTCACCGCCACCGTCGCCACCGGGAGGTTCCACGAGTCGGCCGCCGGGCGGGAGGCCCGGCCGCTTCGCACCGGGCGGTCGCGCGGGCGGTCGCGCGGGCGGACGCGATGGACCACCTGGCTTCGGCGGAAGGGATGGCGTCTTGGCGCCAGCTCTCGGGGGACCAGGGGGCGCCGCACCCGGGGAGGTGACCGGTTTGGATGCTACAGGCCCGGTGGGCCTTGCCACAGCAGGGAGTGCTGGCTTCTTCGCTACGGGAGGACCCGGGAGCTTCGCACGCTGTGGACCCGCAGGAATCGCACCAGGAGGCATCGCGGGCGTCGTGCCGGGCGGGGCAGGGGAACTGGCCGACTGTGTGCCTGGAGGCTTCGCAGGCGGGACCGAGGCGGGTGGGCTCGAGGGCTTCGCTCCCGCTGGACGTGGCGGACCGACAGGCTTCGCGCCGGGTGGCATTGTGCCCCTTGGGAGCAGAGAGGCAGCTGGGACGTCATCGGTCGATGGCTGCGCGGGCGCCTTGACAGGCGGGCGTTTTCCCGCAGGCCCGGGTGTGTCTAGTCGAGCGCCTTTCTCGCCGCGAGGCTCAGGCAGTTCCCCTGTGTGCTGAGTGTCGTGAGCGTCGCTCATGCTAGGCAACCGTCGTCTGTTGTCCAAGGTTTGCGGTCTCTCCGGTCGCCAGCCTCACAACGGCCGCGCCAATCTCGCGAGCGGAGAACGGAAGACCCTGCACTTTGGGCAGCGAGGCTGCGTCGAGGAGATAGCGCTCGCGGAGTAGCTTGTGGAGTTGGCCGTTGTTGAGCTCGGGCACGAGAATGTGTCGATACCGCGCAAACACGTCGGGGAGGTTGGGAGCCATCGGATTGAGCCACCGCAGGTGCAGGTGCCCAACCGTCACACCTTGCTCACGCGCCCGCTCCACGCCTGCCTTGACGGACCCGTAGGTGGAGCCCCATGCCACGACGAGCACGTCGCCTGCCTGGTCGCCCTCGACTTCCAGCGGCGCCAGTTCGGCGGCGATGCGGTCCAGCTTGGCTTGCCGCGTATCCGTCATGTGCTGGTGGTTTTGCGGATCGTAGCTCACGCCTCCCGTCAGCGCGTCCTTCTCCAGCCCACCGATGCGGTGTTCCAGCCCGGCCGTGCCGGGACGAGCCCACGGCCTCGCGAGGGTGTGTTCATCGCGCGCGTAAGGGAGGAGCGCGCCGTTCTCATCGGTTGGCGCCGTGTCCGCCTCGGCGAAGCGCACGGAGAAGTCGGGGATGGCCTCGGCATCTGGGATGCGCCAGGGCTCGGAACCGTTGCCGAGGTACCCGTCCGAGAGCACGATGACGGGCGTCATGAACCTCGCGGCGACACGGCAGGCATTGTAGGCCACCTCGAAGCAGTCGCCGGGGGTCCGCGCGGCCAGGACGGGCGTCGGCGCCTCGCCGTTGCGGCCGTAAACGGCCATGAGCAGATCGGACTGCTCTGTCTTGGTCGGCATCCCGGTACTCGGCCCGGCGCGCTGAACGTCAATGACAACGAGTGGGAGTTCGGTCATCGTCGCGAGGCCCATGAATTCGCCCTTGAGCGCCATGCCAGGGCCGCTCGTGCCGGTTACACCGAGATTCCCACCAAATGCTGCGCCGATGGCTGCGCCGATGGCTGCGATCTCGTCCTCGGCCTGGAACGTCTTGACGCCATGGGCCTTGTATCGCGAGAGAGCATGCAGCAGGTCCGAGGCGGGCGTGATGGGATAGGTGGAGTAGAAGATGCCCAGACCGCTCGTTTGTCCGGCGGCGGTCAGCCCCAGCGCGAGAGCGGCATTGCCGTTGATGGCTCGGTAGGTGCCCGGTGGCAAGTCGGCGGGCTCTACCTCGTAGCGATTCGCGAACGACTCCGTGATGTCCCCATAGTGTGCCCCCTTTTCTAGGGCCGTCAGGTTGGCGTCGCGAATCGCGGGGACCTTCTCAAACTTCTTCGAGATCCATTCACGCGCAGGCTCAATAGGACGCGTGTACATCCACAGCGCGAGGCCAAGCGCAAACATGTTCTTGCACCGGTCCACCTCCTTGAAGGAGAGGTCGGTATCGGCCAGCGCTTCCCGGGTGAGGCGGGTCAGTTCCACCTCGTGGATCTGATAACCCTCCAGGCTTCCATCTTCCAGCGGGTTGGTCTCCAGCCCCGCCAGTTGTAGGTCTCGCTCGGCGAAAGCGCTTGTGTTGACCAGAATGGCTCCACCGCCCGCGCCGCCTAGCCCCGGCTTTCGCACACGGTGCAGGTTGACCGCCAGCGCTGCCGGGTTCATCGCGACGAGCAGGTCCACCTCGTCGCCTGCGGTGTGGATGTCTCCGCTGCCGAAGTGAAGTTGGAAGCCGGACACACCGTAGAGGGTACCCGCTGGGGCACGAATCTCGGCCGGGAAGTCTGGAAGCGTGGCGAGGTCGTTGCGCGCCATCGCGGTCGCCAGCGTGAACTGGCTACCGGTCAGCTGCATCCCGTCGCCAGAATCACCGGCGAAAAGGACTGTGACCTCGGGGACCTGAACCGTGGTGCTGGACATGTGCGGGGATGGAATCGCGCCGGGTACGTCATCTCGCGCGTGCGGATTCCGAACCTAGGGGCCTCCCCAATGAGGATGGGATCAATCGCGGCGAATTCAGAGTGGCGTCTCCGCCTCGGTGGTTCCCCAGAGCCACCGAGGCGACGGGTTCACTCCTGTCCCATTGCAGCAAAAAAGCCACCGACCGGAGCCGGTGGCTTGCTGCCCGAGAAGGGCTCGAACCTTCAACCTCCTGATCCAGAGTCAGGCGCTCTGCCAATTGAGCTATCGGGCAAGGGCTCTCACGCGAGAGGGCACAAAACCTACGGCGTGCACGCCGACGCGCCCAATCACCCGGGCTCCATGTGGGCGCTCTTTGCCCCGTCTTCGCCCGTCCCGATGGTCCGCGCCTCAGCACCGAGGCGAGAGGTGTCGGAGAGGACCTCCTGCTGTTCGGGTGCGGCGTCCACCTCCGTCACAGGAACGCCACGCCACGCTGCGATCTGCTCCACGGTCATCTGGCGGACCCGCTCGCGGAGGGCGGGCACGTCCGCCACCGTCAGGTCGGCCGTCTGGACGGGATCGAAGACATGGAGACGAACGTCCGCGTGACCAAACTGCCATCCCTGAGTTGGCAAAGCTTCGGAGGTTCCATCAATGGCAAGCGGGAGAACGGGAGTCCCGGTCTCAACCGCGAGGCGAAACGCACCGTCCTGGTAGCGCAGCACCCGGGCATCGCGCGATCGCGTTCCCTCCGGCATGAACATGACCGACACGCCGTGGCCGATCACCTCGCGCGCTCGGCGGACCACTGCCGCTCGGCTCTCCGGGTCTTTCCGATCCACAGGGATGTCATCCGACAGCCGCATCAGCCAGCCGGCCACGGGCAGCTGAAACAGCGACTTCTTCCCGACCCACTTCATCTCCCACGGGAGCCGCGAGATGACCGGGATGTCTGCGTTCGACTGGTGGTTGCACACCACGACATAGGGGCCGCGCCTGTTCTCGGGAAGCGAGCCCGTGCGGGAGATGGTCCACACCGGGTTGATGTAGGTCATCCACGACCCCATCGTGCGAAACGTGCGTCCGGTGACGGACCGGGCTGCCGATCGGTCGAACAACCGCACGATCCCCATGACCGGGAGCATGATCAGAATGAGCAGGAGGATGCCGGTCCAGGCGTAGATGGACTGAAGGGCTCGCATGGGCTCAGGCAGGGCGCGGGGAATCTAGGCTGTGCAACGTCATCGGCACATTGCCAGACCGTGAGCCGGAACGCCGCCAACCGTGCAGGGATACAGCCCACATGGACGTGCTCAAGGTCTTCACTGACGAACCCCTCCCGCTCGATGCCATGGCGGACGAGCCGGTCATTCGCGGTGCGCCCCGTGACATGGCGCCACTGGAAGACCTTCTCCGCCGTCCGACCTACGCCCGTGCCTATCTCGCCGGGGCCCGTCTCGGTGAGTCTCCGGCCGTCGGTCTGACGGCCCTCGCGGACGACTCTCTCTATCTCCGTCCCATCCGGCACCTCACGGATGGGATGGCCTGGAGCGTGCCGATGGTGCAGCCCGACCCGCCGTACACATGGCACGAGATCACCGACCGGCTTCGAGAGCCGCCCGTCGAGAACGTTGTAGCTGCCGCACCGAGTCCCGTGGATCCGGGCATCCTCAAGCATATCGCGGACACCCCGGGTCGGGCCGGATGGCGCTTCCTTCGCGAGGCGTTGGATCGACAGCCGGAGGCGCTTCTCTTCATCGCGGAAATGGCACACGACGGGTACGACTGGATCGTCTACGCCGGGCGCCCCCTCCGCGACCGGCTCCTCGCCGCCCTCCGTGCGCATCCCGCTCCTTCCGCCCGTCGGCTCGTGATGCCGTACCAGAAGGCACGTGGCGAGCACAAGTTCTACCTAGAACGATGGGCGCTGGACGATCTGCCTGAGTGGGCACTGGAGTTGTGAGTCCGGAGCAGCAGACCCGTCACATGGACCGCGCCCTCACGCTGGCGGCGCGAGGAGCGGGAGCGGTGAGCCCCAACCCGATGGTCGGAGCCGTGATCGTCGAACCCGATGGCGAGACCATCCTCGGCGAGGGGTGGCACACGCGGTACGGCCAGGCACATGCCGAGGTGGAGGCCGTCCGTGACGCCGAGCGACGCGGTCATGCGGACCGGTTGTCTCAGGCCACGATGGTGGTCACCTTGGAACCGTGCAGCCATACGGGCAAGACACCCCCGTGTGCGGATCTTATCGTCAACCGCCAGATTCCGCGCGTGATCATCGCGCACGAGGATCCCTTTCCTGAGGTCGCGGGGCGAGGCATCGCGAGGCTACGCGGTGCCGGGGTGGACGTCACCGTTGGGGTTCGCGAGCACGCGGCACGACGTCTCAACGAGGCCTTCCTGACACACGTCCGCACGAACCGCCCGCTCGTTACCATGAAGTGGGCGCTCACCCTGGATGGGCAGGTGGCTACCCGAATCGGCGACAGCCGCTGGATTACCTCACCGGATGCGCGTGCCCTTGTCCATCAGTGGCGTGCCGAGGCGGACGCGGTGCTCATTGGTGCTGGAACGGCCGAGGCGGACGACCCGAGCCTGACGGTTCGAGATGTTCCTTTAGCAGAAGGTCAGACCCAGCCCCTCCGGGTGGCTCTTGACCGAACGGGAGGTCTTCGGCACTCGCTTCGTCTCTTCACGGACGCCCATGCGTCCCGCACGGTCGCGGTTGTGGGTAGTGGAGCGGATCCAGCCTACGGGGAGGCTCTCACCGAGGCGGGTGGTCAGGTGATCGTTGTCCAGGAAGAGGATGGGCATCTCCGCCTCGGTGCTGTACTGGATGCCCTCGGATCGCGACACGGTGATGTGGGTCCCGTCCAATCGCTTCTCGTCGAGCCCGGTCCCGGTCTCGCAACGGCACTGCTTCGCGCCGGTCTGGTGGATCGTCTGTTCGCGTTCATTGCTCCGAAACTCTCAGGGGCGGGGATTGGAATTGCAGGAGACCTGGGCATCCATCGGATGGAGGGCGCCTGGACGTTCGTGGAGCATGAATGGAGGACCGTGGGACCAGACACGCTTCTGCGTGCCTGCCTCCGCCGTGTCTGATCGGCGCGAGGTAATCCTCACGCTTCTGCGCCGGAGTTCGAGAGACCAGAGGTGAAATGTGGAGGAGCGCCTTCACGCGGGGCAGGTGGCAAGGGAGTGCAAACATAGCCCTCACGGACTGGAATCGAGGTCAACGCCAGGACCGGTATACCTCGGCATACCAGACAGAGGTGCCAGGCTCGTCCACAGCGCGGTCTATATCAGACAGACTTAAAAAAGTAAAGATGTGATGGTAGTAGGCCCTGTGGACACGTGGACAACGGGATCGGGCGGTTGTTCGGTGGACAAGCGTGGACAGCACGAAGGGTTCTCCCCAAGACCGTCCACATGAGGAAGCCCTCGTCAGATCGCTCACCGTGTGCCTGGACGAGATCTCGTTCGCGTCGTCCACATCTCCACCGATGTCCACAGCGTGGCCTCGTGCCTAGCCCGTCTCACTGTCCACACGTTGCTCGTGTGGGCAACGGTGGGGCAGCGCGTGGGGCCATTGTGCGTGCATCGGCCCCTCACGTCCCCATGGTTTCCGAGCGGTGTGGGCAACTCCATCTTCCGCCCCGTTGTCCACACGGTTCTCCACGGTGTGGACAAGCGCGAGGTCTGAACCGTGCTCAGTGGTTCCGTTCGGCGATGGCAGGGGTGTTTCCGCCTCGGTGAGCCATGAACCGAGGCGGGTCAAGCGCGAGGGCTCGTCCGGTTAGTCGCGGCCAAGCAGCCGGAACATCTTCTTCTTGTACGCCTCCACGCCTGGCTGATTGAAGGGATCAACCTCAAGCAGCGTCCCGCCGACCGCGACGGCGTGTTCGAACGTGTAGATGGCCTCACCGAGTGCGTCAGCGTCGAGGCGGGGGAGCGTCCAAGTCCAGTTGGGCACGTCTCCTTCGCGATGGGCCTCAGCGGTGCCTTCCCACGCGGCTTGATTGGCCGTGCCCATCGGCGTGTCGGCGAGATCGTTCAACTGGTCGGGATTGCCGGGCTCCTCGTCTGGCGCGAGCCCCGCTCGCGCGTCATCGAGGCGGAGAAAGCTCTCCACGAAGAGCCGCTTGCCCTCCTGCACGTACTGCCCGACCGAGTGCAGGTCGGTTGTGTACTGGAGCGTGACAGGGAAGAGGCCCTTGCGTTCTTTGCCCTCGCTCTCGCCGAAGAGCTGCTGCCACCAGAAGCCGAACCCGCGCAGCTTGGCCTCCATGACCGACATCAGTTCCACCGCATACCCGGCCTCGTGGAAGGCGAACCGATCTCCGGCATACGCGAGGGCCGGATGGGACGCATCGGCGGTGGTGGCCTCGCGAGCGGCACTCACGGCGCCGTAGAACAGCGACCGGATGTCGTGCCCGGCAGCGGCGATGGGAAGCAGGCCCACGGGTGTCAGGACCGAGAACCGCCCGCCGACTCCGTCCGGGACGACGTACGAGCGGTAGCCCTTCTCGTCGGCGAGATCGCGTAGGACGCCCCGATTGGCGTCGGTGGTCGCGATGATGCGGCGGCTCGCGTCCTCGAAGCGGTCCTCCAGAAAGCGGCGGAGGAAGCGAAAGGCGAGCGCAGGCTCCAGCGTCGTGCCCGATTTCGAGATCACGTTGACGTAGACGCTCTTGCCGTCGAGATGGTGGAGCAGTTGCTCGTGGTAGCTCGGCGAGAGATGGTGACCCGCGAACACGACCTCCGGCCCCATCCTGCCGAAGTAGGGCGCGAGGGCCTCGTTGACCGCCTCGGCGCCGAGGTAGGACCCGCCAATCCCGACGCAGACGAGCACGTCGGCTCGGTCGCGGATCTCGTGGGCGACCTGCTGGATGGACTCGATCAGTGCGTCGTCCGGGTCGAGGAGCATGCGGCGCCAGCCGAGCATCTCGGGGCTTGCCGTGTCGCCGTTGAGGACGCGGCGGTGGGCGTCCAGAACACCCGAGTCGAGGGCGTCGCGTTCGGAGAGGAAGGGGAGGGCACGGGAACGGTCGAGCGAGAGTCGCATGGGGAGACAGGAGGGCCAGAGGCGGGAACGCAGGCTGAGGCGCGAGGTGCCCCGCCTCGGTACCGAGGCGGAGAGGTCAGAGCGCGCGTTCGATGGCCTCGCGGAAGGCGGTGGCGGCGGCTTGGGGATCCTCGGCACAG
>JBCCPW010000125.1:0-8467 GCA_039024735.1 Bacteroidota bacterium | reverse complement strand
CCCGGTCAACACGACGGAAACCGGACGGCCCAGCCAGACCTTCAGTCCGTTCAACGCCTTCCTCGTCTACACCGCCGAGGGCGACTACGTGCAGTACATCCGCGCCCTCGTGCCGGACCAGCCGAGCCTGCTCAGCGCGTATTTCCCCTCGGACGTGCTCACCTTTCTCGGTCCGCCCCAGCGCGCGAGCGCAACGCTGGATGAGAACTTCCTGATCGCTCAGTCACCGCCGCCCGGCCAGCCCGATCCGACGTACGGTGTGGTCTCGGTGCAGGTCGTGGAGACAAGTGACGGCGTGGACTACCGGGTAGACAGCCAGAGGCTCGCGGCGGCCTCGCGGCAAGAAGCGGGCGACGGCGCACTCTTCGAGGCGGACCAGTTCGAAGAGGTCACGAGCCTCGGCTACGCCGCCGACCAGACCGGCTACCTCTTCGTGCTGGACGCGGGCAAGGACAGCCTGTTCGTGTTCAACCAGGCGGGAATCGAGGGGGTGGCGCCGCCGCCGGGTGCGGACTCCTCGCTGCCCGTCCGGGTGTCGTTTGGTGGGACCGGCAGCGGTCCGCTTCAGTTCTTGGATCCGCAGGGCGTCGCGTACTACGATCGGATCGTCTACGTGGCGGACACCGGCAACAACCGGATCAGCCGGTACCGGCTCAACACGGACTTCGAGTAGGCCCGCCTCGGTGCCGACGTGAACACCGAGGCGGACGACTGGGGCGCGTGGCCCCTCCGGCCAACCCTGCCTCCGGGCGGGGTCGGTCTGTTTTGTGGGAGCGCGTCACAAATCCTCGCGCGAGGCCGTAGGGCGCCGCAGCCCCTCGCGCCATGCGCCTCACCGCTGCCTCTCTCCTCGCCCTCGCGCTCGCCTGCTTCTGGCTCGTCGGTGGACTGGACGGATGCGGCAACCGCAGCACCGAGGCGGAGGCCATCCGAGACGCGCCGCCTCCGGCCGTCGTCCTCGTCTCCATCGATGGCTTCCGCGCGGACTACCTCGACCGCAGCGACGTGCAGGCTCCTGTGCTGCGGCGCCTCGCGGAGGAGGGCGTTCGGGCGGATCGGATGGTGCCGGTCTTTCCGAGCATCACGCTGCCCAACCACTGGTCCCTCGCGACGGGCCTCCATCCCGAGGCGCACGGGATCGTCGGGAACGAGTTTCGTGAGCCGGATGGGCGGGTCTTCGCGGGAGAGCGCAAGACGGGCCTGACAGAACCGGAGTGGTGGGGCGGCGAGCCCATCTGGCAGACCGCCGAGCGGCAGGGCCTCCGGGCGGGAACGGTGTTCTGGCCGGGCAGCGAGGCCATCCCGCCAAGCCGCTGGCTGAAGTACGACACCAGCCTCCCGTACGACGCCCGCGTGGACACCGCCCTCGCGTGGCTCGACCACGGCACGCACTTCGTGACGCTCTACTTCGAAGCCGTGGACAGCGCCGGTCACGGGCACGGACCGGACACCCCGGAGGTGGCCCGAGCCATCGGGCGAGTGGACGCGGCCCTTGCCCACCTCGTGGCCGGGCTGGAGGCGCGCAGGAGGCTGAGCACCACCGACCTCGTGATTGTGGGCGACCACGGCATGACAGCCCTCTCACGCGACCGCCTCGTGTTCCTGGACGACGCCGCCGACCTCGGCACCGAGGCGGAGCACATCCTCTGGAGCGTCCCCACCCACGTCTGGCCTCGCGAGACGGCGGACACGGACGATCTCGTCACCCGCCTCGATGCGCTGGATCACGTGAGCGCGTACCGGCGCGAGGACACCCCGGAGCACCTGCACTTCAGGAAAAACGACCGCATCGCGCCCGTCGTGGTGATCCCGGACCTCGGATGGAGCGTGACGACTCGCGCCCGGGCCGCTGCTGATCCGGCATTCCCCATCGCGGGATCGCACGGGTTCGACGTGCGCGAGCCGGACATGCACGCGCTCTTCCTCGCGCGGGGCCCGCACTTCCGATCCGGACAACGGATCCGGTCGCTTCGCACCGTGGACGTGCACGGCATCCTCGCACGGGCGCTCGGCATCGAGCCCGCGCCGACGGCGGGCAGCGATGAACTGGCGGGGCGATTGGTGCGCTGATTCTTTCCGCCTCGGTGGTGCACGCTGCACCGAGGCGGTGGAGCGGGGCCCGCCTCGGTGCCTCCGCCTCGGTGCTTCCGTGGGCGGTGTGAAGGGATCGCGAGGCGTGCCGGACGCGCGGCGGCGTGAGCATCTTGCGGAGGTTCTCCCGCCTCGCGCCATGCCCCGTCTGCTTGCCGTCCTCATCGCCGCCTCGGTCCTCGCCGGATGCTCCGGCTCGTCTTCGAGCACCACCGAGGCGGACGCCCGCGAGCGAGCCCTCGTGCTGATCTCCATCGACGGCGCCCGGTACGACTATCTCGACCGCGCCGACGCCACCCTCCCAACGTTCCGCCGCTTCATGGCCGAGGGCATCCGCGCCGAGCGGCTCGTTCCGGTCTACCCGACCAAGACGTTCCCCAACCACTACAGCCTCGTCACCGGGCTCCACCCCGAGGCGCACGGGATCGTCGGCAACACGATGCTGGACCCGACGATGGGCGACGCACGAGGCGACACGGCGAGCTTCTCGCTTCGCAACCGCGAGGCCATCGCCGACGGCCGCTGGTGGGGCGGCGAGCCCATCTGGGCCACCGCCGAGCGGCAGGGTCTTCGCGCAGGGACGGTCTTCTGGCCTGGCAGCGAGGCGGAGATCGGAGGCATCCGCCCGACCCGCTGGCTCCCGTACAATCGCGGCCTCGAGTACCCGGCGCGCGTGGACTCCGTCCTCACGTGGCTCGATGGCGGCATGCGGTTCCTGACGCTTTACTTCGAGATCGTGGACGACATGGGCCACCGCCACGGCCCGGACGCCCCCGAGACCACCCGCGCGATGGAGCAGATCGATGGCCTCCTGGCACTCCTCATCGAGGGCCTCGACGAGCGAGGCACACTCGCGACGACCGACCTCGTCGTGGTGAGCGACCACGGGATGGCGCCCGTCACCACGCCCATCTTCCTGGACGACACGGTGGACCTGGACACGGAGACCGCCTCGGTGATCTGGGGCGAGTCGGCCGGGATCTGGCCGGCTCCCGGCGCGGACGTGGACGCCCTCGTGGCGCGCGTGGACGCGCTGGACCACGTGGACGCCTACCGCCGAGAGGACGTGCCGGAGCGGTTTCGCCACCGAGACAACGAGCGCATCCCGCCCATCGTCATCATGCCCGAGCCGGGCTGGACGGTCACGAGCCGAGGCTACGTGGAGGATCGCGGGATGCCGAGCGGCGGTGCCCACGGCTACGACAACGCCCTGCCGGACCTCCACGGCATCTTTCTCGCGCGAGGCCCGAGCTTCCCGAGCGGCGAGACCACCGGCGCGCTCTCCGTAGTGGACGTGTACGGGATCATGACGCGAGTCCTCGGCCTGACGCCCGCGCTCAACGACGGCGACCCCGAGGCGGTGGACCGCGTGCTGCGCTGACCCGCTCCGCCTCGGTGGCGCACACCACACCGAGGCGGACGAGTTCGAGCAGAATCCGGCCGCCTCGTGCGAGACGCGGCCTATCCTGTGCGCGAACCGACGCATTCCATCGTGGACACCTTCGACGTGATCGTGGTCGGCGGCGGGCACGCGGGCGCGGAAGCCGCCCACGCCTCGGCCCGCCTCGGCGCCCGCACACTTCTCGTCACGACCTCGCTCGACACCATCGGGCAGATGTCGTGCAACCCGGCCATCGGCGGCGTCGGGAAGGGGCAGATCGTGCGCGAGATCGACGCCCTCGGTGGGCTCATGGGGCGGATCGCCGACCGGACCGCCGTCCACTTCCGAATGCTCAACCGGAGCAAGGGCGCGGCCGTCTGGAGCCCCCGCTGCCAGTCCGACCGCCGCGCCTACGCCGCGGACCTCCGCTGGGAACTGGAGAAGACGCCCGGCCTCCACTTCCGCCAGGACGGGGTGACCGATCTCGTCACCGAGGCGGACGGACCTGGAGAGCGCATCGCGGGTGTCGTGACCCGGAGCGGCGTCACGTTCCGCGCCGGAGCCGTCATCCTGACCACGGGCACGTTCCTCGGCGGGACGATCCACGTGGGCACGCAGCAGCGCTCCGGCGGGCGCGACGGCGAGAGCGCGGTTTCTGGGCTCACGGCCGCGCTGCACCGCCTCGGGTTCGAGACCGGTCGCCTCAAGACCGGCACCCCGCCTCGGTTGGACGGCCGCACGATTGACTGGGACGCCTGCGAGCCGCAGCCCAGCGACGCCGACCCGCGCCCGTTCTCGTTCCTCACCGACGCGCTTCCCGGCGATCCGCTCCACTGCCACATCACGCACACGAACGCGGCCGTCCACGAGGTCCTGCGCGAGGGGTTCGAGGCCAGCCCGATGTTCACCGGGCGCATCCAGGGGCGAGGGCCGCGCTACTGCCCGAGCATCGAGGACAAGATCGACCGCTTCGCGGAGAAGACGAGCCATCAGCTCTTCCTGGAGCCTGAAGGCCGCCGCACGCACGAGGTCTACATCAACGGCTTCTCGACAAGCCTGCCCGAGTCGGTCCAGCGCGAGGCGCTGCGTCTCATCCCGGGCCTGGAGCGTGCTCACCTCTTGCGGCCGGGGTACGCCATCGAGTACGACTACGTGCCGCCGCATCAGGTGCGCCGCACGATGGAGGCGAAGCGCGTGCCCGGTCTCTTCCTCGCGGGACAGATCAACGGCACAACCGGCTACGAGGAGGCCGCCGCGCAGGGCCTCATGGCGGGCATCAACGCAGCCGTGCGCGCAGGGTCGGACCGGCGGCCCGGCGAGTCGCCCCTGCCCGGTTCCCCCCTGTCCAGTGATGGTCTGGTGCTGGGCCGGGACCAGGCCTACATCGGCGTGCTCGTGGACGACCTCGTCGCGAAGGGCACTGACGAGCCGTACCGCATGTTCACCTCCCGCGCCGAGAACCGGATCCTGCTCCGGCAGGACAACGCCGACCGTCGCCTGACGCCGCTGGGGTACCGCCTCGGTCTCGCCTCGCGCGAGCGCCTGGACCGCATGACGGCCCGCCGCGAGGCCGCCGACACCCTCACCGCCCGGCTCGCGAGCACATCCGCACGCACCGAGGCGGTGAACGCGTACCTGGAGAGCGTCGGCACGGCGCCTGTTCAGAACGCGACGCGGCTGAACCGGCTCGCGCTGCGGCCGGAGGTCCGCCTCGGTGACCTGCTGGAGGCGGCCGGATGTGCCGACCTCGTGCCCGAGGCGGAGGGAGTGGAGCCCATCACGGAGATCGTCGAGACGGAGATGAAGTACGCGGGCTACCTCGCGCGCGAGCAGGAGGCCGCCGCCAAGCTTCGCGACCTGGAGCGGTGGCGCGTGCCGCCCGGCTTCGACTTTGCGTCCGTCTCGTCCATCTCACACGAGGCGCGCGAAAAGCTCGGCACGATCCAGCCCGAGACACTGGGCCAGGCCTCGCGCGTGAGTGGCGTGCGCCCGTCGGACGTGCAGGCGCTCATGGTGCTCCTCCGCCGCCACCGTCTCCCCTCGTCGACCGAGCGACAGGCCGCGTGACTCCCTTCGATCCCATCGCGGCGCTCACCGACCATCAGCGCGATCAACTCTCGCGCTACGCCGAGGAACTGGCCCGCGTCAACCGGCGGTTCAACCTCGTCGCCCCGAGCACCATCGTGGATGCGGAGCGCGTGCACCTGCGGCACAGCCTCGCGCTGGCGTGGCGTGCCTTCCCGCCGGGCGCGACGGTCGTGGACTGGGGGGCGGGCGGTGGCCTCCCGAGCGTCCCGCTCGCCATCGCATTCCCCGATGTGCGGGTCGTCGCCGTGGACTCCATCGCGAAGAAGACCCGCGCGGTGCAGTTCTTCTCGCGCCGCCTCGGGCTGGACAACCTGACCGCGTGGAACGGCCGCGCCGAGCACTACGATGGCCCGGCGCCGACCCATGCCGTTTCCCGCGCGACGGCCCCGCTCGCGATGCTCTGGGCGTGGACCACCCGCGTGCTCGCACCCTCCCGCCTCGGTACCGAGGCGGAGGATGACGCGTGGCGCCCGGGCCTGTATGCGCTCAAAGGCGGCGACCTCACCGAGGAGATCGCGGCTCTGCCCGAAGGCACCGAGGCGGAAACGACGCCACTGACCGAGATCCTGGGAATGGGCGACGAGACGAAGGCACTCGTGGCCGTGCGCGAGGCTTGGTCGTAGGTGCCCCTACCGGCCGAAGCGATAGACGCCGGTCACGGAGAGGACGCCGTGCCGTGCTGTCTTCCCGTTGATGAAGAAGAATGACCTGGCGTCTGGATCGAGTTCCTCGTTGATGTCCGCGAGGCTGAGCGTGTAGCGGAGGTCCACCGCGAACGGCCCCGCGCCGACCGTAGCGCCGAGGGCACCACCGAGATCGAACGGCCGGATCCCGAAGTCCTGATCCTGATCGACGGGGGCACAGAAATCTGTGGGCTCACCTTCAAATTCGCCAAGGAGGCCGTCACAGCTCGTTACCTCTCGGACGGCGAAGGCAGGCACGAGCCCACCCTGCACGCCGATCTCTAGCCCACTCTGCACCGGGACGGTGACGTTCAGCAAGACCGGTACCTCCACGTAGTCCATTTGGAAGGTGACCGTGCCGTCCTCGCTGAAGCTCTCTCCCTCCTCAAACTCGGGCGAGTAGTTCGCAAACCCGCGCTGAGAGTAGAGCGCTTCTGCACGGAGGCCGAGCGCGGACGAGAACGGAACGTCCACCGAGAGCCCACCCACGAGACCCAGCCGTGCCCGCTTGTCAAGGGACGCCTCGTAGAGTCCGTCGTCATCGAAGAAGATGGTGGTCGCGTTGAGCCCGGCCTTCACGCCGACGGATTGTGCCTGAGCCACCACAGGAACGGTGACGAGGAGCAGGAGGACCAGCCGAAGTGGCACGGGGCACGTCATGTGTGCGTGTAGTGAGTGGGCAAGCCAACTACGCATCCCGCGCGTCTGCTCCGCTGTGAAGACAGAATCATCTCCGGTGACCTCTGGAGACCCCGCCTCGGTGCCGAGGCGGAGGGTGTGATCGCGCGCTACCCACCGAGGCGGACGCCGAAGGTGAGAGACACCACCTGATTCTGGAGGTCCGGGGGGACGCCCTCGGGGAGATCGAGAAACAGAGTGTCGTCGTCGGTGACCTGGCCGAGGCCGAAGGTGTACCGTCCCTCCACGTAGAACGGCCCCGCGCCCACGTCTAGCCCGATGAGGGCGCCGATGTCCGTGTTGGCCGCCACGTCAACGTCGCCGTCAGCGTTGGTCCCGCCGGAGCGGACCGGGATCCCGATGGTGCCGCCGAACTGGACGCCCGCGCTGAGCGATGGCGCGGTGGGCAGCGCGAGCCGCCCGTAGACGGGCACCTCTACGTAGTCGAAGCGGTAGGTCTCGTCCACGAACGCATCGCGGGCGCCCTTCTGGGAGTAGAGCACCTCGGCACCGAGGGCGAATCCGGGGTTCGCGTCGAAGCGGAGGGCCGCGCCGCCCACGGCACCGAGGATCGCCTCGGTGCCCTCAGCCGAGGGGCCAGAGAAGAACGCGGTGTTGAGGCCGCCCTTGAGCGCGACGGAGACCTGGGCGTGAGCAAGCGAGGGCGCGGCGACGAGCGCGCAGAGCAGGAGGAAACGCATGAGAGCGGAGGAGGGAGACAATGGAGACGCACGGATCGGCGACCTCCCGACAAGCCGCGCCTCACGCGCGTGAGGGTACATCGGCGCCCCCGCCTCGGTACCGAGGCGGGTCCAGTACATCCGCACGAAGCACCGAGGCGGACGGCACGAACTCCACTCGTTTCAGATGGTTGACAGTCTGCTGTCACCCCTCGGTGGTATCGTCAGCAGCAGCAGACATCCGCGCCGCCCGCTGGCCCTCGCGCGCCCTCGCCATGCCTCGCTCCGATCGCTCCCTCAACAAGACCGAACGCCTGTTCGCGCTGGTGCTCCTGCTCCAGAACCGGCCGAACATGACCTCGCGCGATCTCGCGGAGCACTTCGGCGTGAGCCGCCGCACCATCTTCCGCGATCTCCGCACGCTCGGGGAAAGCGGGGTGCCTCTGACCTACGCCGAGCGAGGGGGGTACGAGATCCTGGAGGGCTACCAGCTCCCGCCCCTCATGTTCAGTGCGCGCGAGGCCGCCACGCTGCTCGTCGGCACGGCGTTCACCAAGCTCCAGCCCGATGCCAGCCTCCGCACCGACGCAGACGCGGTCGCGATGAAGATCCGCTCCGTCCTTCCAGACTCCGTCCGGGACTACATCGACCGGCTCCAGGAGCGGACCGTCCTCTCGCCCTTCAACGAGACGCAGCAACACAACGCCGCGACGGAAGACGAGCAAGGCCTCTGGTTCGAACTCTCCGAGGCCATCGCGCGGCAGCGGCGGGTCAAGATGACGTACTACGTCGCCTCGCGAGACGAGGAGACCGTCCGCATCGTGAACCCGCTGGGTCTCGTCTACTACTCCGACCACTGGAACCTG
>JBCCPW010000124.1:0-8519 GCA_039024735.1 Bacteroidota bacterium | reverse complement strand
TGGCGAGGCATCCCGGCCTCGGGGCGCTGGCCTTCGCGGACGGCTGGTCCCTGGACCGGCTCCTGGAGCACCAAGACCTCGCGACGCGCTACGAGGCCACCGACATCCTCCCCGAGGCGGAGCCCCTGGCCGACGCGCTCGCCCGCCTCGGTGACGCCGTGGACCACCTCGCGAACGTGTGGGACACCGAGGCCGCCCTCGCCGTGATCGACCGCGCCGCCATCAAGAAGAAGGCCGGGGCGCTGCATGCCGACGCCCGGAGTGTGTTCTCGCGCGTCGGCGCGTTCGCGCGAGGGGAGACGCGCCACCTCGGGGCGGTCCGCGACAGCGTCACCGAGGCGGTCGCCGAGGCGATCTCGTACGCCAACCGCGAGCCGGGCAAAACGGTCGTCGCCTCGGTGCAGCGTGACCCTGGGTTCGCAGCGTGCACGCGCGTGGCCGAGGCCGCCGACCGCGTGGAGCACGCCCTCGTCCACGCCTTCGTGACCGGGACCGAGGCGCGCTTCCCAGACCTCAAGCGCCGCGCCGGACTCCTCGACGCCGACGACCTCATCTCGCGCCTCCGCGACGCCCTCGCGCACGAGCGGACCGGCCCCAGACTCGCCGAGGCCATCCGCGCCCAGTTCGCGGTCGCCCTCGTGGACGAGTTCCAGGACACCGACCCGCGCCAGTACGACGTCTTCCGCCTCGGCCTCGGCGCACGCGATGGGCACCCCGGCCGGCCGCGCTTCTTCATCGGCGACCCGAAGCAGGCCATCTACGCCTTCCGAGGCGCGGACGTGTTCGCCTATCTCCGCGCGAAGGCGGACACGGCGCCCGCCCGCCGGTTCACGCTCGGCCGCAACCACCGGAGCAGCCCGGCCCTCGTGGAGGCGGTCAACACGTTGTTCGCCCGGATGGCGCGGCCGTTCGTGTACGCCGGCATCCCGTTCGAGCGGGTCGGCGTGGCAGCCGAGGCGGCGGGCATCCGAGGCATCGAGCCCGAGGCGCCTTTCGTGTGGTGGGACGCCGACGGCCTGGACCGTTACCGAGGCGTCGTCTCCAAGGACCCCGCGCGGGACACGGCCCTCCAGGCAACGGTGGACGAGATTTGCGCCCTCCTCGCCAGCGACACCGCCGAACTCTACGATCCCGGCACCGAGGCGTGGCGGCGCCTCCGCCCGAGCGACATCGCCGTGCTCGTTCGCACTAACGATCAGGCGCGCGACGTGCAGGACGCGCTGCGCGAGAAGCGGGTGCCCGCCGTCGTGGCGCGAGGGGCGGACATCCGCGAGTCGCGCATGTTCGAGGAGATCGAGCGGGTGATGCTCGCCGTCGCGCGGCCGGGCGACACGCGCCGTGTGCGCGCGGCCCTCGGCACCGAGTTGCTGGGCTGGACCGCCGACCGCCTCGGGGACCCGGAGTCGGCAGCCGACGTGGCCGAGGCCGCCGGGCGCTTCCGCGAGTACCGCACGTGGTGGCGCCGAGGCGGCATCTTCGGCATGTGGACTGCACTCGCGGACCGCGAGGGCGTCTGGGACGAGATGCGCCGCTACCGCGACGCCGAGCGCCGCGTCACCAACCTCCGGCACGTCCTCGAACTCCTCCACGAGGCCGAGAGCGCTGCCGAGCGCAGCGTGGACGAGTTGCTGCTGTGGGTCCGCGCGCGGAAGGACCACACGTTCAGCGAGTCCTCGCGGGTGGAGATGCGCCTGGAGAGCGATGCCCGCGCCGTCCAACTCGTGACGATGCACAACTCGAAGGGCCTGGAGTACCCCATCGTCTTCGCGCCGTACCTGTGGGACGCGAAGGAGACGGTGTTCTGGTCGGGCGGGGGCTTCCGCGAGAAACCGCCGCTGGCTCACACGGAGAACGGCCGGACCGTCTACGACCTGGACGCCACCGACGATATCCGCGCCCTCGCCGAGGCGGAACGGCTTGCGGAGCACCTCCGCCTCGTCTACGTCGCGTTGACCCGGGCGCGCGAGCGGCTCTACACGCTCTGGGGCCCGCTCTCGGGCGCCCACATGAGCGGCCTCGGCGCCCTGCTGCGCGGCGTTCCGCTCCCGCTCCAGGGGCCCCTCGCCCGCCTCGGTGAGGACGAGAAGACCACCGCGAAGGAGGCCCTCCGGTCGGGCACCGAGCCGCTTCGCACGTGGATCGCCGACAGCGCGCTGAACCAGCCGCGCCCTCGCGCCGCCGACCCGCGCCCGCTCATGAGCGTGGAGCCGTTGCCCGAGCCCGGCCCCGTGATCACGCCCGAGGTGACGACCCGGACGCTACAGCCGCCCCGCCCCGTCTCCCGCTCGCTCCGCCGCCAGGCCACGACGCACCCGGTCCGCGCCAGCTTCTCCGCGTGGGCGTCCGGCGCGCCCCGCGACGACCGCTTCGACGACGACCCGATGCGTTCCGGCACCGAGGCGGACGAGATCGGCCTCTTCGGCTTCGCCGCCGGGCCGCACGCCGGGACCTGCCTCCACGAGGTCCTCCAGCACGCCGAGTTCCACAACGCCGACGCCTACGACCCGCCGCCGGTCGAGGACCCGCACGACAGCGGGCAGCGCCGGGTCGTCCGGTCGGTGCTCCTGCGCCACGGGCTCCTCGCGCCACGGGCGCACCGGGCGGAGATCGAGCCCCTGGAAGAAGCCTGCCGGTTGATCCAGCGCCTCGCTCGCGCCGAGGTGCCGCAGTGGGGCGTCCGCCTCGGGGAGCGCCTCGGGACCGACGGCTACGTCGCCGAGTGGCGGTTCGTGGCTCCGCTGGGGCACACGTCGCCCGCCGCGCTGGCCCGGGTGTTCGAGGAGCACGGCTCCGACGCCCTCGCGGACTACGCCGATGCGCTCCGGCGCCTTCGCGCCGACGAGGCCGAGGGGCTCTTCGTCGGCTCGGCGGATCTCGTGGTCAACGTGGGCACGGCGGACGCCCCGCGCTGGGCCCTGGTGGATTGGAAGTCCAACCACCTCGGCCCAACCCCCGCCGACTATGCGCCGGACGCCCTCGCGCGCGTCATGCGGCGGCACCACTACCTCTTCCAGGCCCACCTCTACGTCGCCGGGCTGCACCGGCACCTCCGCGTCCGCCTCGGTGCCGCGTACGACTACGACCGCCACGTCGCGGGCATCGCGTACGTCTTCCTGCGCGGGATCGCAGAGGACGGCGCGACGGGCTTCCACGTGGAGCAGCCCTCGCGCGATCTCGTGGAAGCCCTGGAGGCCACGCTCTTCGCCCCGCTCCATGCCTGACCTCGACGACGTGCTCGATGCCCTCGCCGAGGCGGACGAGGTGCGCCCCATCGATCTCGCACTCGCGCGCGTTCTCGCCTCGCACGATGACGCCCCCGAGGTCGCCCTCGCGGCGGTCCTCGTCTCGCAGGCCCAGCGCGAGGGCCACACCGCCCTCTCTCTCTCCGACCGCGCCGAGGCGGAGATCGCCGGGACGCACAGCCACGCGCCGGACGCCACCACATGGCGCGAGGCCCTCGCCCGCAGCCCGGTCGTCGCGACGCCCGAGGGCATGGCGCGGGGCGACGTGCGCCCCCTCGTGCTGGACGGCGACCGGCTCGCCCTCGCGCGGCACTGGCGGGCCGAGCAGCGCCTCGCGCGGTCTCTCGTCGCCCGCCTCGGTGCGGTGGAACCCGAGGCGGGGACCGAGGCCGTTGACCTCGCACCCACGTTCCAGGCGCTCTTCCCCGAGGCGGCTCGCGGGGACCGCCAGGCGCTCGCCGCCGCCGGGGCCCTCCGGCATCGGCTCGCCGTCGTAGCCGGGGGGCCCGGGACGGGCAAGACCACGACGGTGGTGAGGATGCTCGCGCTCCTCCTCACCGCTCAGCCCGACCTGCAGATTCGTCTCGCCACGCCCACCGGCAAGGCCGCCGACCGCCTCGCGGAGTCCATCGCGGAGAAGGTGCCTGCGCTGCCCGTCCCGGAGGTCATCCGCGAGCGGATCCCCACCGAGGCGGCCACGCTCCACCGCCTCCTCGGCTACTCGCCCACGCGACGCCGCTTCCGCCACGGCCCCCGCCACCCGCTCGCCGCCGATGTGGTGGTGGTGGACGAGACCTCCATGGCCGACCTCTCCCTCCTCGGCGCGCTCGTGGACGCCCTCCGCCCCGAGGCGCGTCTGATCCTCCTCGGCGATCCCGATCAACTCCCGAGCGTGGGCGCCGGGGCTGTCCTCGGGGACCTGTGCGCGGTTGCCTCTCGCGAGGCCATCGGACCCAGCTTCGCGGACGCGTGCGAAGCCCTCGGCCTGCGCGGGCTGGAGCGCGCCCCCGACGACGACCCTCTCTCCGACGCGGTCGTGCGCCTCACGGTCTCGCATCGGTTCTCCGGCGACTCGGGCATCGGCACCCTCGCCCGCGCCATCCGGGACGGAGACGCCGCCTCGGTGCGCGAGGCCCTCCACGCGTCCCCCGAGGTGGTCCACCTTGATCCGCCCGACCGCACCGAGGCGGTCTGGGCGCACGCCGAGCCCCACGCTCGCGCCCTATCCGAGTCTACCACGCGAGAGGAGGCCCTACGGGCAGCGGCGGCGTTCCGGTTGCTCGCGCCCACGCGCGGTGGCCGGTGGGGCGTCCGTGCCCTCAACGATCTCGTGGAGCGGCGGCTCGTGGAGCACGGCTGGCGCCGGTCGCTGCGCGAGCGCTGGTACCACGGCCGCCCCGTCCTCGTCACCACCAACGACTACGACCTCGGCCTCTTCAACGGCGACGTGGGCGTCGTGTGGGCGCGCGGCGGGCCACCCGTCGTCGTGTTCGAGTCGCGCGGGGACGAGGCGCCCCGCGAGGTGCCGGTCGCGCAACTCCCCGAGCACGAGACGGCGTGGGCCATGACGGTCCACAAGAGCCAGGGCTCGGAGTTCGACGACGTGGCGCTCGTGCTTCCCGAGGCGGGCTCGGTGCAGGCCCGTCGGCTCTCGCGCCAGTTGGTCTACACCGCCGTCACCCGCGCGAAGGGCCGCCGCGACGGGCGCGCGGCGCTGACCCTCTTCGGGGATGCCTCGCTCGTGGCGGAGGCCCCGGAGGAGCGGCGTGCGTCCGGTCTCGCGGATGCTCTGCGGGTGTGCCGTTCCGCCTCGGTGGTGGGGTGACCGAGGCGGGGTGGTCAGCGGGGTTCCAGCCCCTCGTCGCCCCCGAATTGCCGGGTCTGATGAAACACCGACAGGATCTCGACCCGCTCATTGTCTTCCGAACCGCTCACGAGGTGGAAGATGCGGTACCCTCGGTACAGGAGCTCCCGTAGGTCCGGCTCGTCGAGCCCAGGAACGACACGGCCTGAGCGTGGGAACACCTCGAGTCTCGCGACCGCATCGAAGGCTCCATCCACGAACGACTGCGCGAAGGCGGGCGACTCCTGTGCGAGATAGTCACCGATAGACGTGAGGTCCGCCAGTGCCTGTGGTGACCAGATTACTCGTGCCACCGCTTCATCTGACGCCGGGCCTCGTCGTGCGGGATTCCGTCCCCCGCTTCGATTTGTCGACGACCCCGTTCGATCTTCTGGAGCATGTAGATCCGCTCCATCACGTCGTCGTACGTGGCCCCGTCGGGCATCTCACCCACGGCACGGAGCACGCGGTCACGGACAGTGGCTTCAGGCATAGGAGACGTGGCTGGTCTGAGAAGGTAAACGCTGGGGTTCCACGACTCGCGCCCGCCTCGGTGCATGGATAGAACCACCGAGGTGCGAGCTACGTCCCCCACCAGCCGAGCGCGAACACCACGCAGTACCCAAACAACAGCAGCGCCGTCTTCCCGAGGAGCGGGTTCAGCACCGCCGGATCCTCCGTCCGCGCCAGCGTCCGCGTGAGCCGCCGCCCCACGAGCGAGGCCACCGCCGAGGCGGCCAGCGCACCGAGGTGGCTCTGCGAGACCACCACCATCGCAGCGGGCACCACCACGGCCAGCGTCACCATCGCGCCGTAGAGCCGAACCCCGAACGCCCGCCCGAACCGCACCACGAGCGTCTTCTTGTCCGCCTCAGTGTCTTCGTACACATCGCGGACGTTGTTGGCGAGCAGGATAGCCGTCGCGAGGGCGCCCGGTCCGAGACCCGCCACGAGCACCCACCCCGGAAGCTCCAGCGCCTGCACGTAGTACGTCCCGCCGACGGCCACAGGGCCGAAGAAGACCAGCACGAAGAGGTCCGCGAGGCCGGTGTACGCGAGGGCGTACTTGCCCGCCGTGTACGCCACGCCGCTCGCTATGGAGACCAGCCCGAGCGCGAGGATCGGCCAGCCGCCGCGCCAGATGAGGTAGCCGCCCGCCGCCACGGCCAGCGCGAACGTGAGAGCGGCTGCCGCCCGCATCGCGCTCGGCGAGACGTACCCGCTGGCGACTGCCCGGACGGGCCCCTTGCGCGCCTCGGTGTCGGCGCCCTTGATCGCGTCCTCGGAGTCGTTGACGAAGTTGGTCCCGATCTGAATCAGGATGGCGCCTGCGAGCGCACAGCCTGCCGCGAGGGCGTGGAAGGCGCCTTGCTCCAGCGCGAGGCCCACGCCCAGAATCACAGGCGACACCGCCGCCCAGAGCGTCTTCGGCCGGGCCGCGTCCCACCAGATACGTGCAGCGGAGGGACGCGAGGCGCGAGCTACTCCACCATCCACAACTCCAGCCGGTCGAGGAGCGCGTCCACGTCGCGCCGGTGCTTTTTCTTGGTCTTCAGGATCAGCTCGCCCTGCCCGGATCCAGGGACCTCCATCGCCAGGCTGGGCGGCTGGGTGCGGATCGTGATCCGATCGCCGAGCACGGTTCGCTTGTGCCGGACCTGATCGAGGTCGGTGATCTCGAAGCGGACCGTCTCCGTGTTCCGCACGAACAGCCCCATGAGCGAGACCTCCACGCGAATGGTGAGGTCGTCGCCATCGAGGGTCAGGAGGCCCTTGCCCTCGCTGAAGCCGCCGTCGATGTCCGGGGTGGAGAAGGGAACGGAGATCATGGGAGCGGAAGCTACCGAGGCGGACCCGTCGCGGTTGCAGATCCGTCCGCCTCGGTGCCGCCACAGACGCACCGAGGCGGGCGATCTCGTGCGGGCTACGTCGCGCGGGCCAGGGCCTCTCGGAACCGGCGGGCCACGTCGCCCTCGTCGCCGTTCGCCGCGGTCCACACGGACTGCCCTCGCGCCAGGACCGAGGCGGCCTCCTCGAACGACCCCGCCGCAACGAGGGCCTCGCCGAGAACCAGGCGGGCGACGGCAGCGGTCGGGTGCTCCTCGCCCAGCGCGCCGATGGTGATCTCCGCGCCTTCGCGAGCCAGGGGAAGCGCAGCCGCCGGGCGCCCCCATCGGGTGTAGGCGTCTGCGAGCGAACTGAGCGACGTGCCGGTGGACACGTGCCCCTCGGGCAGCCCCGCACGGCGCAGGTCGAGCCCTCGCTGAAACTGCCGGACCGCCTCGGCGAAGTCTCCCTGGTCGCGGGCGATCCGCGCGAGGTTGTTGTGGATGTTGGCGAGGTCTGGGTGCTCGGTCCCGAGCTGCTGCGTCATGATCCCGAGTGCCTCATCGGAGAGCCGGGTCGCCTCGGTGTAGTTGCCCATCTCGCGCGCGTTCACGGCGATGTTGTTGAGCGCGATGGGGACGTCGCTGTGGGCATCGCCGAAGGCGGCCCGCTTGACGGCCAGCGCTCGCCTGTAGAACAGGTCCGCGAGGTCCAACTCGCCTCGGTCCCCGTGGTACCACCCGATGTCGTTGAGAGTCGTCGCGACGTCGGGATGGTCGGGCCCGAGCGAGGCCTCGCGGATCGCGAGGGACGAGTCGAGGAGGGGTTTCACCGCGTCGCGGTCGCCGAGGTAGTAGCGGTTCCAGGCCCGGTTGACGAGGATGCTGCCGCGTCGGGGGTGGAGGGGACCGAGGTGCTCCACGACCCGTCCATCCGCGAGGCGCAGCACCGAATCGGACTCGGCGTAGCGGCCCTCGCGGTGGTAGAGGTGGCCCAGCGCCTCGGCGGCCTCTCCGGCATCGACCCCGCGGGATGAGCCGCGTCGCGCGATGGCATCCAGGAGATACGCCTCCGATGCGTCTGCGTCGTTGGCGCGCTGAGCCGTGATGCCGAGTTGGAGCAGCGTCGCACCGAGGTCAACGTCGCCGCTGCCAGGCACATTCCGCCGGACGGCGAGCGCGAGGCGCAGCAGCGAGTCCGACCGGGAGTAGTCGGCGAGATCTCGCGCGAGGACTCCGAGGGCATGGTAGGTGTCGGCCGTCTCGGGATGGCGGGGGCCGTGGAGGGCCTCCCGGTGATCGAGCGCGAGGCGCAGCAGCGAATCGGCCGTCTCGATCCGGCCGAGGCTGTGGTAGGTCGTCCCGAGGGTGTGGAAGACGGCGGCTTGCAACTCGGGCTCGTCGGCGAGTTCGTCCGAGGCGCGGCGCGTGGCCGCGGTCATCAGCTCCTCCAGCGACGGCGCCGTCCCGCCGTACGGATTTGCGGAGGCCAGCATCTCTTGCAAGAACTCGGTAACCCTCTGGGCCTTCCGGCGCTCCGTCTCGGCCTCGCGTGCCTGCCACAGCGAGGCCCCCAGCCCGCCGACCAGCGCGAGCAGCACCACGCTC
>JBCCPW010000123.1:0-8622 GCA_039024735.1 Bacteroidota bacterium | reverse complement strand
CTGGTTCCCGTCGTCGTGCCGGTTCACGCCGACGTGCTCGCAGTACGCCGTTCTCGCGCTGCGGGAGTACGGGGCACTGAAGGGCTCCATCCTGGCGACCTGGCGCATCCTCCGGTGCAACCCGTGGGGCGGGCACGGGCATGACCCGCCTCGGTGGTTCGGCGAAACCGTGGATCATCCCACAGACGACTCTGTGCGCCATGAGTGCTGCTGAGCATCGAGAGGCCGCGCGAGGTCTCCGGGTCCGCTGCGCCGTGCTGACCGTCTCGGACACGCGCACGCCCGAAACCGACACCAGCGGCGCCCTCGCGGCCGACCGCCTCACCGAGGCGGGCCACGTCGTCACCGCCCGCGAGATCGTGCCGGACGAGACGGACGCCATCCGCGAGGCGCTCCTCCGCCTCGGTGCCGAGGCGGACGCGGTCCTCTCCACGGGCGGGACCGGCATCGCGGGGCGCGACCGGACGGTCCAGGTCGCCGAGGCGCTCGTCGTCTCCCCCATCCCGGGCTTCGGGGAGCTGTTTCGGATGCTGTCGTACGAGGAGATCGGCGCGGCATCCATGCTCTCGCGCGCGATGGCAGGGCTGTACGGTCCGGGCGGCCGGACGCTGCTGTTCTGTTGCCCCGGCTCCACGGCCGCCGTCCGCCTCGCGATGGACGCGCTCATCCTCCCGGAACTGTCGCACCTCGTCCACGAAACGAACCGCCAGCGCGACTGAACCCGCCACCGCCTCGGTACCGAGGCGGGAGAAGGCGTGCGCTACTGCACCACGCGGTCGGCCTCGACGGTGACTTCCTTCTCGATGACGTACAGCGGGCCGTCTTCCAGGTAGATCCGCGCGAGGCGAATCGAGTCGGGCGAGGGCTCGTCGGCGGCAGCGGGAGGTGGAACCAGGGCCGCGAGTCCGACGGCAACGAGGGCGACGGCCATCGCGGCACCGACGGAGATCCGGCGGCGGAGGGCGCCTGCGAGCGGGGCACGGTCGGCCCGGCGGTCCGGGCGGCGGTGGGTCCGGCGACGGCTCTCGTCCAGGCGCGCCATCACCTTCTGATCCAGCGCCGGAGGCACGGCCAGCGGCTCCTGCCGGACCGCGAGGCGGAACGCCAGCATGGCCTCGAACTGACGACGGCAGTCCGCGCACGTCGCGAGGTGACCGAAGAGATCGGGCTCGCGGGCGGGGGCCAGTTCGCCGTCGAGGTACTCGTAGAGAAGCGCCTCGGCGTCGGGGTCGGAGCAGGTGGCGGTGGGGAACAGCATGGATCTAGGCGCGGGCCGAGGCGGCGGGAGCGGCAGCCTCAGCGGCGGGCGTAGGGTCGAGCCAGGGACGAAGGATCTCGCCGGTTTTGCGTCGGGCCTTGAACAGGCGGCTCTTGACGGCCGAGACCGTCGAGCGCGTCACGGCGGCGATGTCGTCGTAGGAGAGGTTCTGGTACTCGCGGAGGATCAGGACCTCGCGGTAGTCGGGCGGGAGCGCATCGAGGGCGCGATGGACGAGCGCGGTCTGCTCGCTCTTGAGCAGATGGGAAAACGGCGTGCCGGGATCGGGTGTGGGCGGGGCGTCCTCGCGAAGGCCGGGCTCCCGGTCGGCACGGGCGAGGGCGTTGAGGCACTGATTCCGCGCGATGGTGAACACCCACGACCGGAAGGCTCCTGCGCTGACCAGCCGCTCGCGATGCTCGTAGGCCCTCGCGAAGGCCTCCTGCACGATGTCTTCGGCGGCGCTTTTGCTCAGCAGCATCTTGGCGGCGTAGCCGTAGACGGCCCCTTTGTGGCGGTCGTAGAGCGTCGCGAACGCGAACTCGTCGCCTCGGCGGAACGCGTCCACGAGGTCGGGATCGGCGCCGGGTGGGCGCGGCGGGGCAGGCGGCATGGGCAGTAGGGGAAGGACCCTTCGCGAAATAGGACCGGGACGCGGCCAGAACGTTGCTCAGGGCGACGAGATTTTTCTGGCCCCTCCCGCCTCGGTGCCCAAGCGGGCGGACCGAGGCGGTTACGTTCTCACTCGCCACGTGTCTGTGGTGGACCCCGCACCGCCTGTCATGTCACGCGTTGCTCTGATCGCTCTCGTCGCCGGACTTGCCTGGGCCAGCCCGCCTCAGGGACAGACACTCGGCGTCTCGCTCGGTGTCTTCGCTGAGGCCGATTACGATCTCGAATACGTACTTGCACTCTCCGACGGTCGAGTTCTGCTCAACGGTGGGCTTCGACCTCGCGCGTTTGCCTCCGATGGCACACCACTGGGTGAATTCAACGACGGTCGTATTAGCAGCAATCCCTTGACCCAGCTCGCCGATGGACGCGTTCTGATCACCGGTAGTGACGACGTGCTGGCCTTCGATCCAGACGGAACGTACCTCGGCATCTTCGCTGAGCGTCGCAATGCTCCTCGCGATGCCACCCAACTCCCCGACGGCCGCGTCCTTATCGCCGAGTACGGCTCCAACAGCGGCACCAACGGCCGCGTCTCGCGCTGGAACCTAGACGGCTCCCCTGCCGCCTTCTTCACCCGAGACGCCGTCGCGCCTACCGCCGTCGCCGTCCTCCCCGACGGCCGCGTCCTCGTGGCCGAGAGCAACGGCGGCCGCGTCTCCGCTTTCGCCCCAGACGGCACGCAACTTCCCGACTTCGTGGATCAGATCAGCGTCTTCGGGGACATCCTCCCGCTTCCGGATGGCCGGGTGCTGATTTCAGCCATCAGCGGGTGGAACGGCCCGAACGGTGCCAACGTGTCGATGTTCGACGCCGACGGCACCTATCTCGGCCCCTTCACCGAGGGGCTTCGAGGGGTGTTCGGCCTCGCGCTGCACCCAGATGGCCGGGTGCTCGTCGTGGCGATAACCGAGGACCGGGTGTACGCGTACGGCGTGGTGCCCGTCGCAGGCGAGACGCCGCCCGAGGCAGGCGAGGCCGTCGCGGCACCGCACCCGAACCCGGTCCGCTCTGGCCAGACCGCCCGCCTCGGTGTGACGCTGGATACGCCCGCCTCGGTGATAGTCACCGTCTACGATGCGACGGGACGGGAGGCCGTGCGCGAGACGCACGCCCTGAGTGCGGGCGCGGCGAGCATCGAGATCCCGACGGCGGGGCTGGCGGCAGGCGTGTACGCCGTGCGAGTGGTGGGAACGGACAGCGGGGCAGTGTGGCGGCTGGTGATTGTTCGGTAGCCGACTCCCTCCGACTCGGCACCGAGGCGGGCGCCCTCGTGTGAGGGTTTTCGAGGTGGCTTGACCGGGCAGCCCGCCTCGGTACCGAACACCCCGGTTAGTTTTGGATCGGTTTCCGTGCGTCCGGCAGCGGGCCGACGCCTCTCCACCCCCGACCCCGATGCTCTCTCTGCGTTCCGCCGCCACCTCGTGCGTGGCCCTCGTCGTCTGCGTCGCCGCCGTGGGCTGCGGCGGCTCCCGTCCCTCCCCCCCCGAGCCCGAGCCGGTCACGGTCGCGCCGGACGGCTCGCCCATCGTGGCGGAGTGGACCGACACGATCCTCTCGCTCGACGAGTACGAGACCGAGTACGCCCGCGCCGAGGCGGGACTCGACCTCGACAGCCTCACGGCTGACTCCCTCCAAAACCGCCGCCTGGACTTCCTGGAGCGCTACGTCGACTTCCGCCTCAAGGTCCGCAGCGCTCGCGAGGCCGGATACGATCGCGACTCGTCGTACCTCGCTGAGGTGGAGGACTACCGCGACCAACTCGCGGGCCCCTTCTTCACCGACTCCGAGATCCTCGACGCCATCGTCAGGGACCTCTACGAGAAGAGCCTGGAGGAAGTGCAGGTCTCGCACCTCCTGCTCCTCGCAGATGAGAACACGGCGCCGGAGGACACCCTCGCGCTCGTGCAGAGGATCACGGCCATCCGGGACTCCATCGTCTCCGGCCAGATCACGTTCGCGGACGCGGCTGTCCGCAACTCCGAGGACCCATCCGCGCAGCGGCCCGCCGGACAGATCGGCTCCCGCGGCGACCTCGGGTATCTCTCAGCGGGGCGGACCGTCGTTGCGTTCGAGGACGGGATGTACAACACGCCGGTCGGCGAGGTGAGCGAGCCGGTCCGCAGCCCGTTCGGCTACCACCTCATCTACGTCCGGGATCGCCGCATGACCCCGCAGCCGGTCTCCGCGAGCCACATCCTCCGCCGCTGGACCGGCGCCACCGCCGAGGACTCCGCCGCCGTTCGCGACCGTGTGCAGGCCCTTCGCGACAGCATCGTCGCCGGAGCGGACTTCGCCGAGGTGGCCCGCGAGTTCTCCGAGGACCCCGGCTCCGGCGCCCGAGGCGGGGACCTCGGCACGTTCGGCGCAGGCCGGATGGTACCGCCGTTCGAGCAGGCCGCCTTCGCGCTGGACGACGTCGGTGACATCTCGCCGCTGGTCGAGACGCAGTTCGGCGTCCACATCATCCTGCTGACCGGCCGCGAGGCGCCCGCCACCTTCGATGAGCGCTACGACGACCTCAAGCGGCAGGCGCAGAACCTCCCGCGCACGGCGCTCCGCCGCCAGGAGGTGGGACGGGAAGAGCGCGAGGCGCGAGGCGCCGACTTCCGCCCCGAGGTCATCCGCGCCGCCCTCGCGGACATTCCGCCCGACAGCGTGTACACGCACGTGCTGAGCGGCTTCGGCGGCTCCGCGGCCGATACCTTCGCCGTGCTCGACGGCACCGCCTACACCCTCGATGCCCTCGCGGGACCGCTCCGCCGTGCCCGCCCGAACCCCGAGGCGGAGGACCTCGCCCGGGAAGTTGTGCAGATCGCCGATGCCTTCCTCGACGAGGAGGCCGTCGAGTTGGCCGTGGGCTCGCTGGAAGAGCGCAACCCCGAGTTCGCGCGCCTCTTCGAGAGCTACACCAACGGCGTGCTGCTCTTCCGCATCGCGGAGGACAGCGTCTGGACACGCGCCGCACAGGACACGACGGGGCTCCTCGCCACGTACGAGGCCAACCGCGCGACGTACCGCTGGCCGGAGCGTCGGCGCATCCTTGCCTTCCGCACGCCCGGCGACTCGCTCCTTCGCGTAGTGCGCGAGGAACTGGCGGCCGGGATGTCGCCCGGTGAGGTGTTCGAGCGCCACGCCGACACGCGGTTCGCGCTCCGCCTCGATACCCTCCGCCTCGCGAACGCCACCGACACCCCCATCGACGCCGCGCTCGACCTCGCGCCCGGTGAGTTCACCGAGGTGCTCCCCGAGCGGAGCCGCCTCGCGGTCTACGTCCTCGACGGCATCGAAGCGCCTAGGGAGAAGACGTTCGATGAGGCCCGCGCCGAAGTGATCGCGGACTATCAGCAGACGCTCGAACGCGAGTGGTCGGCGAGGCTTCGGGCACGCTACACCGCCGAGACGTTCCCCGAACGAGTCCCGGCGCGTCCGCCCGAGGTGCGCGGCGAGGACGACCCCATCGGCAATGCGGGGACCGACCCGGGCACGACCGCCACGGAGTAGCGTGCGGTCTCCCGCCTCGGTGCTCCCGGGTCGCTCCTCCTCGGCACCGAGGCGGACCGGGTGGGTGCTCGCCCTGCTCGTGGGAGCCGCCCTCGCGGGATGCGGGCGCGGCGGCGACGCCGAGGTGCCCGGCGAGGGTCTTGTGATCGCACGGGTCGGCGAGGCGTCGCTCACCGAGGCGCAACTGCGCGAGGCCCTCGGCACCGCCACACCTGGTCTGGACAGCGCCGCCGCCCGGCGACAGGTGGTGGAGCAGTGGGTCCGGCGCCAACTCGTGGTGCAGGAGGCCCGCCGCGCAGGGCTCGACTCCGACACCGAGGTGGTCCGTCAACTCCGCGACAGCGAGAGCGCCGTGCTAGAGGCGGCCTACCTCGAACGGTTCTTCGAGACCAATCCCGCCGAGCCGACGGAGCCGGAGATCGAGGCGTACTACGAGGCCGCCCAGAGCCGTCTCGCGCTGCGCGAGCCGTACGTGCGTCTTCGGCTCATCCGCGTCGCCTCGGCCGATCAGGCGCAGGCCGCCCGAGGCGCCCTCGCCCAGATCCAGGGCTCGCCCCTCGCCGACTCTCTCTTCGCCCTCGCCGCCCGCGAGTACGCCACCGATCCCGACGGAGCCATCGACCTCGCCGACGCGTTCATCCCCGAGAGCCGACTTCTCGCGCTCGACGAGTCGCTCGGCGCCCGCATCTCCGCGATCGGCGCCGGGGCCGCGCCGGTCGTGGTGCAGGGCGGAGACGCCGCGTATGCCGTGGCCGTCGTGGAGCGCGTTCAGGCCGGTCAGATTCCCTCCCTCGCGATGATCCGCCCGGAGATCGCCGAGCGCCTCGCGATTCGCGGCCGGAAAAACGCCGAGGCCCGCCTGATCGCCCGTCTCCGGTCTGAAGCCGAAGCTCGAGGCCGCCTGGAGGTCCAGCGCTGACTTCCCCCGCCTCGGGTCTTCCGCCTCGGCACCGAGGCGGATCTGTTTGCCCTGCTCTCACCGACTGTTCGCGCACGAGCGCCCCCCCACCCCGCGTTCGCGCCCCGATTCCCACCGATCCTCCATGCCTCGCCTTCTCCTCCCCGCCCTCGCGCTCCTCCTTGCGGCGGCACCGACCCGCGCTCAGATCGCCCCCGGCACCGTCCTCGACGGCATCGTAGCCGTAGTCGGCGATCAGATCGTCCTCCGCTCCGAGGTGGACGCGCTCTCGGAGCAGGCCGCGCAGGGCCAGCCCGTCTCCGACGACCTCTGGAGCCGAGCCCTGGACGACCTCGTGCGGCAGAACGTGCTCGTCGTCCACGCCCAGCGCGACACCACGCTCACGGTCACCGACCAAATGGTGGAAGAGCAGCTCGATGTCCAGATCCAGCAGTTGGTTCAGCAGGTCGGCAGCGAGTCGGCACTGGAGGCGTACTACAACCGCACGACCGACGAGATCAAGGCGCTCTTTCGCGAGGATACGCGGAAGCAGATCATGGCCGAGCGGTTCCGGGGCAACCGACTTCGGAACGTCACCGTGACCCCCGCCGAGGTGCGGGCCTGGCTGGATCAGATTCCGGGCGACGAGCGCCCGATCGTCCCCGAGATCGTCCGGGTCGCCCACATCGTCAAGATCCCGAGCGCGAGCGAGGAGGCCCAGCAGCAGGCTCGCGACTTCGCGGGCTCCCTCCGCGACTCCATCCTCACCGAGGCGGCCACCCTCGAAGACCTCGCGCGGCGCCACTCGGACGACCCGGGCTCGGGCTCCCGTGGCGGCCTCATCGAGAACATCGAGCTTCGGCTGCTCGTGCCGGAGTTCGCCGCGGTGGCGGGCAGCATCGAGCCAGGAGAGATCTCGCAGGTCTTCGAGACGCCCTTCGGCTACCACGTGCTTCGGGTCGGATCCCGTGCGGCGGGCCGGGTCACCTTCAACCACATTCTGGTCTCCGTGGACATCGGGGAGAATGCCGGGGAGCGCGCCCGTGAGGACCTCCTCGCCATTCGCGACTCCATCCTGACCCAGAACGTCAGCTTCGAGGCCCTGGCGCGACGCAACTCTCAGGACGAGTTCTCGGCGCCACGTGGTGGGTTCGTGTCCGACCCGCGCACCGGGGAACGGGACCTCCGCCTGGACGCGCTCGGCCCGGAGTGGGCACTGGCCGTGGACAGCCTGGAGGTCGGCGAAGTGTCCGAGCCCGCCCCCGTCCGCCTGCTCGATGCCACCGGGACGCAGGCGCTCCACATCGTGCTGCTCCAGAAACGCACACCGGAGCAGCAACTCTCGGTCGAGACTCACTACACCCTGCTCTCTCAGTACGCGCTCAACGACAAGCGCCGCGAGGTTTTCGCGACGTGGGTGAACCGGCTGCAACAGGACGTGTACGTAGACATCCGATCCGACCGATACGTCCCCGAGGCGGACGTGTGACCCGGAGGTCTGCTCCCTTCCGCCTCGGTGCCGAGGCGGACCCGCCCGGCTCGCCGTGCTCTCCCTCGTCCCGACGCCCATCGGCAATCTCGAAGACCTCACGATGCGCGCCCTCCGCGTGCTTCGCGAGGCGGACGTGATCGCCTGCGAGGACACCCGCACCACGGGCATTCTCTGCGCGCACTACGGCATCGAGACGCCCCGGACCAGCTTCCACATCCACAACGAGCACGGCAAGACGCCGGATCTCATCGCGCGGATGGAGGCGGGGGACCACATCGCGCTGGTGAGCGACGCGGGAACGCCAGGCATCTCGGACCCGGGCTTCTTGCTCGTGCGCGAGGCCGCCGCCGCCGGGATCCGCGTGGACGCCCTCCCTGGCCCCACGGCCTTCGTTCCGGCGCTCGTCGCGAGCGGGCTTCCGTGCGACCGGTTCGTGTACGAGGGCTTCCTCCCACACAAGAAGGGCCGCAGGACCCGCCTCGGTGCCCTCGCGGACGAGCCGCGAACGATGGTGCTGTACGAGAGCCCGCACCGCCTCGTCAAGCTCCTCGGGCAGTTGCGCGAGGTCTGCGGCGAGAACCGCCCGGCGGCGGTTTGCCGCGAGATCTCGAAGCTCCACGAGGAGATCGCGCGCGGCACCCTCGCGGAACTAGAGGACGAGTTCGCCTTCCGGCCCAAGGTGCGGGGGGAGATCGCGGTCGTGGTCGGGGGCGCCCGCTGAAACCCGACGGCCTCGCGCCCATTCCATCCCCATGCGTTGTCTCCTCCTGCTTCTCGCCCTCGCGATGGGTCCCGCTG
>JBCCPW010000122.1:0-8693 GCA_039024735.1 Bacteroidota bacterium | reverse complement strand
GTCCAAGGCGATGAGCACGCTCGGGCTCTACATCGTGCTCGTGTTCTTCGCGGCGCAGTTCGTGGCCTTCTTCGGCCAGACGCAACTCGGGGCCATTCTCGCGGTGACGGGCTCCAACTTCCTGATCGAGGCCAACCTGACGGGCCCGCTGGTGTTCATCCCGTTCATCCTGATGTGCTGCTTCGTCAATCTCATGCTGGGCAGCGCGAGCGCGCAGTGGGCCGTGACCGCGCCCATCTTCGTCCCGATGCTGATGCTCATCGGGTACAGCCCCGAGGTCATCCAGGCGGCCTACCGCATCGGCGACTCCACGACGAACATCATCACGCCGATGATGAGCTACTTCGGGCTCATCCTGGCGTTCGCGGCCAAGTACGACCGCAAGATGGGCATCGGGACCATCATCGCGACGATGCTGCCGTACTCGATCCTGTTCCTCATCGGGTGGATCATCCTGTTCTACGTGTGGGTGTTCGTCCTCGGGATGCCGGTCGGTCCAGAGGCGCCGACGTTCTACACGCCGGGTGGATGAGGCGTGACGACGTGACACGTGACGGGTGCCTGACTGCTCGTTGAGATGACCTATCGAGAGTGGGAGTCAGGCGTACCGGCTGCGATCCGCGAGGATCGGGTGTGGCGCATTGAGGCGTACCGCCTGTCGCTGTTCGCGTCCGATATCGGATGGCATGACGTGACCAAGCTGCTCGGTGACCGCCGAACACGCCGTCTGTCGGACCAACTCTACCGCTCGCTAGGGTCGATTAGCGCGAACGTGGAAGAGGGCTTCTCTAGGCGCACGGGGAAGGACCGGGCACACTTCTACGGGTACGCGCTCGGCTCCGCACGCGAGAGCCGGGGATGGTACTTCAAAGGTCGTCATGTCTTGGGGGAACCGGTCTCACTTCACCGGATGGACCTATTGACCCAGATCATCCGACTCCTCCTGACAATGGCATCAGAACAACGGCGTCGCGGCGCCACCCTACAGGAACCGACGGTCTCGTACGATACCCCACTCCCGTACGACTCTCCTGTCCCGTTCTGACCTCGGCACCTAGCCCTTTTTCCTCACGCGTCACGCAACACGTTGCCATCATCGGCGGCGGGCTCGTCGGGCTCGCCACCGCCCGCGCGCTCACCGAGGCGGGCGCCACGGTCACGATCCTCGAAAAGGAGGACGCCCTGGCAACCCACCAGTCCGGACGCAACTCGGGGGTGCTCCACGCGGGGCTGTACTACCGCCCGGGGTCTCGCAAGGCGACGCTCTGCCGAGAAGGCAAGCGCGAGATGGAGGCTTTCTGCGACGAGCACGGCATCGCGTGGACCCGCAGCGGCAAGCTCGTCGTGGCGGTCGACACCGAGGAGGTCCCCCGCCTCGATGCACTCGCGGAGCGAGCGGTGCAGAACGGAGTCGAGGTGGAGCGCGTCGGCCCGGAGGGCATGCGCGAGCACGAGCCACACGTCGCGGGGGTAGCGGCGCTGTGGGTGGCGGAAACGGGCGTGGTGGACTACCGCGATGTGGCTTGCGTCCTCGGCGACTCGCTTCGAGATCGCGGCGTGACGTTCCGCCTCGGTGCCCGCGTGACAGGAGGCCAGGAGACCTCGACTGGCATCCGCATCGAGACATCGGATGGCATCGTGGAGGCCGACGCCCTCGTCAACTGCGCCGGGCTCTACGCCGATCGCATCGCGCGAGCGTTTGGACTCACGCCGGAGGTCCAGCTCGTGCCGTTCCGAGGCGAGTACGCGCGCATCGCGCCCGAGGCGGCCGGGCTCGTGCGCGGCTTGATCTACCCCGTGCCGGACCCTGCCTTCCCGTTCCTGGGGGTCCACCTCACGCGGACCGTCCACGGGCACGTGGAGGCTGGGCCGAGCGCGGCGCTGGCCTTCGCGCGGGAGGGCTACACGCTGACCACTGTGCATCCCGGCGAGCTATCGGAGGCTCTGGGGTACCGTGGCTTCCGCCGCCTCGCGATGCAGCACTGGAAGATGGGCCTGGGCGAGTTGAGCCGGTCGGTCAGCCTCGGTGCGTTCTGGCGAGCGGCGCGACGGCTGGTTCCGAACCTCCCACGCGAGGCCGTCCAGCGCGGTCCGGCGGGTGTCCGTGCGCAAGCGGTCCGGCGAGACGGCTCCCTCGCGGACGACTTCGTGATTGAGGCAACCGACCGGGCGGTGCACGTCATCAACGCCCCCTCCCCGGCGGCGACCGCGAGCCTCGCCATCGGGCGCGAGATAGCTGAGATGGCACTGGCACGACTGGATTGACCCTCTCCGCCTCGGTACCGAGGCGGAACCGATCACAGGGCGCGAATCCTCGCGACGACCCGAGCGAACGCCTCGGCGGCGACATCCACGTCCGCCTCGGTGGTGGTACGGCCAAGGCTAAAACGGACCGTCGCGGCGGCCGTCTCGTGGGGGACGCCCATCGCGAGCAGCACGTGGCTCGGCGTGAGCGCACCGCTCGTGCAGGCGCTCCCGGCCGAGACGTGGACGCCCTCCAGATCGAGACCGAGGAGAAGCATCTCGCCATCAGCCGACCCCCGGTCGCTCGGTGGGAGAGACACGTTCAGGACGTGCGGCGCCGAGACCTCGTGGGTGTTGACGTGCAGATCGGAGATGGTCTCCCGAAGCGCGGCGGTCAGCCGGGACCGGAGCCTGTGGAGACAGGTCGTGGTCTCGTCGCGTTCGGCTTCTGCGAGGGTGAGGGCCGTCGCGAAGCCCACGATGGCCGCGACGTTCTCCGTCCCGCCTCGGCGCCCGCGCTCCTGCGAACCGCCTCGGACGAGAGGCGAGAACGGCGTCCCTGTACGGACAACCAGCGCGCCGATGCCCTTGGGGCCGTTGACCTTGTGTCCGGACAACGACAGCAGGTCCACCCCCAGATCGTCCACTCGGAGCGGGAGCAGACCCGGAGCCTGCACGGCATCGGTGTGGCAGAGGGCGCCCCGCGCGTGGGCCGCCTCGGCGATCTCGCGAATGGACCCGATGGCGCCGACCTCGTTGTTGACGAGCATCGCGGAGACCAGCCCGGTGGCCTCGTTCACAGCCGCACCGAGGCGGGCGGGATCGGGCGCTCCGGTCGGCAGCGGCGCGACGATCTCGACGGGGTGCCCGTCGCCGCGCAGGGCCTCCGCCGGTCGCAGGACGGCCTCGTGCTCCGCGGCACTCGTGACCAGCCCGGGACGGCCGGTCTCGCGGACCGCGCCGCCGGTCAGCACCCCCCGGATCGCAGCGTTGTCCGCCTCGGTCCCGCCGGAGGTGAACAGGACCTCGCCCGGCTCGCACCCGAGCACGTCCGCGATCTCCCCTCGCGCCCGGTCCACGGCCACGCGGGCCTGGCGGCCGGGTCCGTGCAAGGACGATGGGTTGCCGAAGCCCTCGCGGAGCCACGGCAGCATGGCCTCCAGGACCTCCTCGCGGAGGGGCGTCGTGGCGGCGTGATCGAGGTAGGGCATGGACACACGGAAGGCGCCGCAAGATCGCGACGCCTCCCGCTCCGATGCTCGCGCGGACGGGCGTTACGCGCGAGAATCGGAGACCGTGACCACGTCCGCCTCGGGGGCGAGCCCCACCGAGGCGCCGTCGCCCTGCTCTGGGGGGAGCGGGCTGCGCAGCGTCACCGAGGCGGGATCGGCGGAGGTCGCGAAGTACTCGTCGGTCGTGAACGAGTCCACCTGGATGGCGTCGTTCCGGGCCGCCTCGGCGCGCTCCAAGAGGGCCGCCTCGGTGGCGGTCAGAATCCCCGCCTCTACGGCCTGCGGGATGAGCGTGCGCGGATGTGCCTTGGGCAGTTGGCGGGCCTTGATGGCGGCCTTCACCTTCCGCACGACGGCCTCGGCCTCGTACGCGACCTGCATCGTGTGCTCGAATCGGCCGAGCGTGTGCTCGGGGTCGAGGGTGGTGAAGACGCCGTCGAAGAGACGGTCGCGCTGCTCGCCAGGCACCTGCATCGCCGCCGCCACCCTGTGGCCGGTCGCGTCGGACGGCTCCGCGGAGAGGCGGTTGAAGCGGCTCCACGCCGCGAGGGGGCCACGGAAGAGCCACGTCGCGCCGGGGACCTGGAGGTTGGCGAAGAGGCCGTCGAAGGCCTCCTGGATCCGCGCGAGGGCGAACTCGGCGCTCCAGCGGAGGAACGGCTCGTCCTCTTTGCGGCGCCCCTCCGCCTCGAACCGCACGAGAACGGCCGAGAGGAGGTACATCCACGAGAACACGTCGGCGAAGCGGCCGGTCAGCTTCTCCTTCCGCTTGAGATCGCCGCCGAGCGTGCCCATCGCGAGATCGGCCAGGAAGGCGAACGTCGCGCTGGACCACTGGAGCGTGCGCCAGTACGGCGCCGCCGCACCCGAGACGGGCGATCCCGCGAGGCGCCCTCGCGTGAGGCTCAGGCCGACGGCCCGGAACGCGTTGCGGACCACGTGCCCGATGTGCGGCCAGAACGCGGCGTCGAACGCGGACACATCGCGCGACATGAGCGCTTGCATCTCCTTGAGCGCGTATGGGTGGCACCGGATGGCGCCCTGCCCGAAGACCATCAGCGTGCGCGTGAGGATGTTCGCGCCCTCCACGGTGATGCTGACCGGGAGCCCGATGTACGAACTCGCGATGGGGTTGCGGGGACCGCGCGAGATCGCGTTGCCGCCCAGGATGTCCATCGCGTCGTTGGTGGCCTTGCGGTACAACTCGGTCGTGTTGTACTTCATCATGGCCGTCACCACAGCGGGCGCAGCGCCCTGATCGAGTCCGCCGTTGGTGTAGCGGCGCGCGGCCTCCATGGTGTACGCCCAGCCGCCGATCCGCGCGAGGGGCTCCTCAATCCCCTCGAACTTGCCGATGGAGAGCCCGAACTGCTTGCGGATGAGCGCGTGGGCACTCGCAACGCGTGCGGCCTGCTTGGTTCCGGCCGTCGCCGAGGCGGGCAGACTGATGCCGCGCCCCGCCGCGAGGCTCTGCATGAGCATCCGCCAGCCCTTGCCGCAGCCCTCCACGCCGCCGATCACCGCGTCCTCCAGCTTGACGACCACGCCGTGGCCTTCCGTGGGGCAGTTCCAGAACGGGACGCCGAGTGGATCGTGCCGCTGGCCGAGGACGACCCCTTCCGCCTCGGTGGGGATGAGGGCGCACGTGATGCCGAGGTCTTCCCCCTTGCCGAGGAGGTTCTCCGGGTCGAAGAGCTTGAACGCGAGGCCGAGGACGTTGGAGATGGCCGCGAGCGTGATGTAGCGCTTCTTCCAGTCGAGGCGGAGGTACAGGTCGCCGTCTTCGCCTCGGAAGACCTCCCCTCGCGAGGAGATCGCGCCCGCATCCGAGCCCGCGCGGGGCTCCGTCAGCGCGAACGACGGGATGACCTCGCCGGTCGCGAGCCGGGGCAGCCAGTGGTTCTTCTGCTCCTCGGTGCCGAAGTGGCTCAGCAGTTCAGCAGGTCCGAGCGAGTTGGGGACCATCACCGTGATGCCGAGGGCGCTGGAAACGCTCGCGGCCTTCTGGACCACGGCAGAGTTGAGGCTCGGCGAGAACCCGTGCCCGCCGTACGCCTTCGGGACGATGAGACCGAAGAATTTGTCGTCCTTGAGCTTCTGCCAGACCTCCGGCGCAAGGTCGCGGCGCTGCCACGTGTCCCAGTCGTCCGTCATCGCGCAGAGCTCCTCGACGGGCCCGTCTAGGAAGGCCTGCTCCTCCTCCGTGAGCCCGGCGTAGGGCTGCGCGAGGAGCCGCTTTGTGTCGGGCTTGCCGGAGAACAACTCTCCTTCCACCCAGACCGTCCCCGCATCGATGGCCTCCTGCTCGGTGGATGAGATGGTGGGCAGGAACTGGAGCTTCTCCATCAGCGCCATCACGCCCGCGGAGAGTTGGCGACGGATCGGCGGGACGTTGAACACGAGCGCCAGCAGCGCGAACGCACCGGTGAGCCACACGGGCGCACCGAATCCGACGAGAGCGACGAGCGCGATCCCAGCCCAGATCCACAGGCTCGCGCCGGTGTAGCCGAGAACGAACAGCACGAGGAGTACGCCGACGAGTGCGGCCCAGACGGGCGTGAACTCAGCGAGGGCGCCGTGGAGGACTGAAAGGGCTTCCATGGGAGGTTGACGGTGTTAACCCGAGAGACAGCACGAACGGCGCACGGGCGCCAAGAAGACGCTCCGCCGAGAGCCGTGTGGTGAGAATCGGCGGAGCACACGAGTAGGTTAACAGTGTAAACCGCATCCGTCAACACCGAATCCCGTTCCAGGAGGGCATTCTGTCTTCCCCCCGCCTCGGTGTGGGGTGTACCTACCGAGGCGGCCCTCTCCCCCCTTCCTCGCTGCCTGCCATGCCTGCTGCTCGAACGGTCGCCATCGTCGGAGGCGGCATCGCGGGACTCTCGGCCGCCCTCGCGCTCCGTCAGCGCGGGATAGAGTCCACCGTGTACGAACGCGCGCCCGTGCTCTCGGCGGTAGGCGCAGGCATCAGCCTGTGGCCCAACGCGACGCGCGTCCTCCGCTCGCTCGATGCCCTCGCGCCCCTGCTCGACACGGCCGGACCCATCGCGGCGCTGAACGTTCGTGCCCCCTCGGGTCGGGTGCTGCTGCGCGCTCCCACGGATGGCTTCGATGCTCCGGCTCTCTGCGCGTACCGCCCGGATCTGATCGACGCGCTTCGCGCTCCCCTCCCGCCCGAGGCGTTGGTGACGGGCAAGACCCTCGTGTCGGTGACCACCGAGGCGGACGAGGCCCGGCTCATGTTCGCCGACGGCACCGAGGTGGAGGCCGACATCGTGATCGGCGCTGATGGCATCCGGTCGTCTGTCCGCTCCTACGTCGCCGGAGAGACCACCGAGCCGATCTATCGCGGGCACCCGATCTGGCGGGGCATCGGGCCGTTGCCCGCCTCGTTTGTACCGGGCGAGATCTCCGAGACGTGGGGCGACGGCCAGCGCTTCGGCCTGCTCGACGTGGGCGGCGGGCGGGCCTACTGGTACGCAACGGCTACTCTGCCCGAGGGTCAGTCCGGCTCGGACGGCGCTGCGCGAAAGGCCGAGGTGGCCGCGCGATTCGCTGACTGGCACGCGCCCATCCCGGAGGCCATCGCGGCGACCCCGACCGAGGCGGTGCTCGGCGGCGACACGTACGACCGACCGCCTCGGCGCGGCTGGAGCCGAGGGCGGGCCGTGCTCATCGGCGATGCCGCCCACCCGACCACACCGAACCTGGGCCAGGGCGGGTGCATGGCCATCGAGGACGCGCCCGTGCTGGCCCGGTGCCTCGCCGAGGCAGCAACCCACACCGAGGCGTTCCAGCGGTTCGAGCGCGAACGGCGGCGCCGCACGACGCGCATCACGCGAGAATCGCTCTGGACCGGTCGGCTGGGGCAGGCCACGGGCGCCCTGGCGTCCGCCCGAAACGTCGGCGCCCGGCTGATGCCGGGGCCTCTCTACACGAGGCGCCTGGGCGGTCTCTTCGACCACCGGCCGTAGCGCCCGGTCCCGCCTCGGTGCTGCCGCAAACACCGAGGCGGGCGACGTGGAACACGGGGCCGCATCCCGGGGTGCGGATCGTCCGATCTCGCGCACTCTCATGGCTGACGCCGTCTCCTGGTCCCTCCATCACCTCCCCGGCCTCAACGGCACGACGGCTGTTGTGACCGGCGCCAACTCCGGGATCGGGCGCGAGACCGCCCGGGGGCTCGCTGCCCTCGGCGCGAAGGTGATCCTCGCCTGCCGCAACCTCGATCGCGCCGAGGAGGCCGCGCTCGACATTCGCGCCTCACTGCCCGGCGCAGAGTTGGACGTTCGCCATCTCGACCTCGCCGACCTCGCCAGCGTGGAGGCGTTCGCGCAGACGTTCGGCCTCGCGGAGGGCGGTCAGCCGGAGCCTCTCGACCTGCTGATCAACAACGCCGGGGTGATGGCCCCGCCGGAGCGCCGGACCACCGCGCAGGGCTTCGAGCTTCAGTTCGGAGTGAACGTGCTGGGGCACTTCGCGCTCACGGCCCGGCTCCTCCCCCACCTCCTCCGCGCCGAGGCGGGCCGCACGGTCTGGGTAAGCAGCATCGCGCACAAGCAGGGACGCCTCCACTTTGATGACCTCCAGTTCGAAAGCCGATACGACGCCTGGGCGACGTACCAACAGAGCAAGCTCGCCGACCTCGTCCTCGCGCTGGAGATGCAGCGCCGTCTGACGGATTCCGGCGCGGACATGATCAGCACGGCCTCACACCCTGGCATCTCCACGACCGAACTCGCCGAGGACATGCTGGCGGGCTCTGCCCTCAAGCGGGCCGGGTTCGCGCTCTTCGCGGGCCTGTTCGCGATGCCCGCGTGGAAGGGCGCCCTGCCCTCGCTCGTCGCCGCCGCCGGGGACCGCACGCAGCCCGCCGACTACATCGGGCCGGACGGCTTCCAGGAGATGCGCGGCTGGCCGACGCGCGCGGAGATCGCACCCCAGGCTCGGGACGAGGACGCCGCCCGACGGCTGTGGGCCGCCTGTGAGGACGCGACCGGCCTCGCGATGCTTTCGGACTGACTCCGCCTCGGTACCGAGGCGGAAGGAGGTCGCGATCGAGCAAGCACCTGTTGTCGCTCGTCACGGACCGAGCGCACCAGCCGACTCCGCATTAGGGGCACGCTGCCCCATCACTGCGGCATGCCACGGAATGAACGCGAGCACTCCGATTTCCACGACGGCGGCTCCAATCATGGGAGGATCCGGAAGGCC
>JBCCPW010000121.1:0-8740 GCA_039024735.1 Bacteroidota bacterium | reverse complement strand
GGCGGACGTTGCGGTGTTCCTCGATGCCGACGTGGCGCCGCCACCCGGGACCGTCGAGGCATTCGTTCGTGCGTTGTCCCATACCGAGGCGGTGGCGGCCGTTGCCCCCATTCATCACCTGGATCCCCCCGATGATCTGTACGGTGCCTACGTCCGTCGCGGGACGCGTGGCCTCGGTGCCACCGAGGGGGGAACGAGTGTGCCGTGGCGCTACTTCGTGACCGCCGCCTGCGCGGTGACGCTGGAGGCGCTCCGCGAGGCCGGTGGCTTCGACGAGCGCATCCGGTACGGCGAAGACCTCGCCCTGGCGGTCCGCCTCGATGCGGCGTACGGGTCAAATGCTCTGCGGTCCATCGCGACACCGGTCCCCATGCGCGACACCTCGACACTGGACCGGGCACTGGCCGACGTGCAGCAGTTCGGCCGGGAACTGCGCCGTCTCGCACGAGAGCATCCCAACGCCCTTCGGGTGGCGGGACTGCCGCGTTGGTTTCCGAGGGCTGCTCGATGGTACCCGCGGCCGCTGGGCCGGATTGCAGCGAGCGTGGGGCGTCGCCTCGGTGCACACCTCCCGGAACCGATGCAGGCATCCGTTGCGCGATGGATGCTCGGGGAGGCCCTGATCCAGTCGTTCGCTGCATCGCGCTCCACGCACACGGTTTCAAATGCGGGGTGACCGTTCGATAGTTTGGGCCTGTCCACGCGCCGTTCCGTGCTCTCCCTCCCCAGCATTCCCGAGTCTGTCTCCGTTGCGGTTGATGCAGCGGAGGCCATCGTGCGTGATGGAGGCGTCTCGGAGGACGTGATCAGCCGTGTGACCCTGGCTGTTGCCGAAGCGATCGCGAACGCCATCGAGCACGGCAGCGATGCGACCGGCACGGGGGAGGTGCTACTGGATGTCCAGGCCGACTCAGACGCTGTCAGGGTTCGTGTGCGAGACGGAGGCGAAGGCGTGTCGGCGTCGCGTCTCCAGTCGGCCTCCTTGCCGGAGGATCTTCTCCAAACGCACGGGCGAGGGCTGTACCTGATCCGAGTCCTCAGTGACGAGGTGGACGTGACCGATGGATGGCTCCACCTCGTCTTCTCGGAGCGCTCTACGTGAAGAGGTGGGGCCCGACGGCCGGTCTGCTTCTCTTCGCGGTGGGCCTGCTCTGGACCGCGAGAGAGCCCGCTTCGAGCGCGATGTGGCGTGTCGCCTTTGTCGTTCTCTCGCTCGGTGCCGTTCCCTGCGTCGCATGGGCCATCCATTCGGCTCGTCCCCGCCTCGGTCAGGTTCTCGGAATTGCGGTCGCTCTGCGGGTGATCCTACTGCCTCTCGGGCCCTCTCTCTCTGACGACGGGTATCGGTACCTGTGGGACGGCTCGCGAACCCTGCGCGGGGTCAGTCCCTACGCCGATTCGCCTCGCGAGGTCACCGAGGCGGGGGAGACCGGGCCTGTCCCCCTGGAGCTTCTCAATTCCCCCGACTATCACTCGGTCTACCCTCCGGTCTCCCAGACGTTCTTCGCCGTTGCGATGTGGGTGGGCGGGTCGTTCGGTGTGGCGTGGGCCGTCCTGAAGCTTCTGTTCGTGATCGTTGAGATCGGAGGCGTATGGGCGCTCGGTCGTCACGTACGCCCGTCGCTCCTCGCGTGGTACGCGTGGCATCCGGTGGCCGTCGTGGAAGTTGCGGGACAGGGACACACCGAGGGGCTGGCCGTTGGGTTCTTGTCGCTGGGCCTCGCCGCATCGCTGGCGTCCCGACATCGATGGGTCGGTCTCTGGGTGGCCGCGGCCGGATGGGTCAAGCTGTGGCCGTTCGTTCTTCTCGCCCAGGTGCGGCGTCTGCACGTGGCTGCGTGGGCCGCGATCGCTGCGGGGATTCTGGCGATTCCGTGGCTCGCAGGTGCAGACGTGGACGGGGTGGTGGGGTCGCTGAGGCTGTACGGCGGAACGTTCGACTTTTACGCCGCGCCGTACACGGCACTGAAGTCGGCACTGTGGCCTCTCGCGGGGGAAGTGTCTGGAACGCTCGCCTCGGTCGTGCTGGCAGCAGGAGCCATCGCAGCCTTTGCCGTTATTGCATCAAAACATTACAAAACACCTAGGAGGTGGGCGTTGACCATAGCCGCAGTGCTCCTGCTCTCCTCCACACTCCATCCCTGGCATCTTCTTCCCGTGCTTTGGGCGGCGATTCTGCTCGATCCGCCCGCGCGGCGAGCCTTGATCTGGCTTGTCTCTATCGCCCCTCTGACCTATCTTGTCTACGTGGGGTACGAGTGGGCGATGGTCGTCGCACTGGTGGTGGGGTGGGGGGGAGCGCTCGGGCTTGCGATGTGGCCTCGTGTCCTTTACGCCATCCTTCGGTACCGAGGCGGAAGAAAATGGCGTCGCATCCGAGCGGCGCTTGCAGCCGATCGCTCGCTGGATCTGCTCGACCTAGGATGCGCGGAGGGGTACGTCGGCGCTTCAGCCGCACGAGACGGGCATACGGTACATCTGGCCGACCTGGAAGACTCGCGTGTCGTCGACCTCCCCTTTGTGAAGGTGAGCGAACATCACGTACCTCTCGCATCCGACTCCCAGGATGCCGTTCTGCTCGTCTTCGTGCTGCACCACGCGGCGGATCCCTCCTCGGTCCTACGGGAAGCCTCCCGCATCGCGTCTCAGCTTGTGGTCTGGGAGACCGTCCCCGCCCCGTGGATGCCAAAGCCGTTATTGGAAGTGTTGGATTCCATCGTCAACCAGAAACGAGAAGCTGAAATGCGTCAGGCCAACCTTCAGACCGTTCAGGAGTGGGAAGCACGTTTCGACACGCTTGATCTCGTCGTCGTACGATCCGAGCGATGGGGATGGGGACACCCGCAGGCCCTGTGGCTACTCGAACGCCGCGAGGACATCCCGCGGTGATGCCTCCGCCGGTCGCCACGTGTACTCCGGTCGACGCCGAAACCACGTGAGCTGCCGCTTGGCGTAGCGACGGGTATTCCGCTTGAGGCGCTCGACCATCTCGCCGTATTCCACCTCGCCTTCGAGGTGTGCCAGGACCTCCTGATAGCCAATGGTGCGAAGCGACGGGGTGGTCTCCCGAGAGAAGCCGTACCCGCGAAGCGACTCCACTTCGGCGAGAAGCCCAGTGCTCAGCATCGCGTCCACCCGTGCCTCGATCCGGGCGTACAACTCGTCTCGCGGTCGGTCCAACACCACAACACGAACGTCGTACACGGGCGGTCGTACGTCTTTCCAGAACGCCGAGGCGGGACGACCCGTCGAGCGGTAGATCTCCACGAACCGCACGAGGCGCTGGCTTTTCGTCGGGTCCAGCGTCGCGGCCGCCTCGGGGTCGATTCGGGTCAGCTCCTCGAAGAGCGAGAGGCGTCCCGCCTCGGTGGTGGCGATGCGGTTGAGGTGCGCCCGGATGGCGAGGTCGGGCTCGGGAAGCCTCGCGAGGCCGTGCGCGAGGGCATGGAGGTAGAGCGTGGAGCCTCCGACGACGAGCGTTTCATGACCGCGATCGTGGATCTCGGCGATTCGCTCCTCGGCCGCTTCAGAGAACGCACCTGCTGACCATGACTGGTGCAGATCCAACTCGTCGATGAAATGGTGCCGGACCTGTTCGAGGGTCTCCCGAGACGGCTTCGCGGTTCCCACATCGAGCCGACGGTAGATCTGGCGGCTGTCGCACGAGAGGATCTCTGCGCCAAGGATCTCGGCCACACCGAGGCTCAGGGCCGTCTTCCCGACCGCCGTCGGCCCGACCAGTGCGTAGACACGTCGACGACTCAATACGTGGGGACGCTCGGGTCGATCTCGTCGCTCCAGGCGAGAATGCCCCCCTGCAGGTTCGTCGCGCGGATTCCGTTTCGCTCCAGCAGGGAGACCGCCGTCGCTGATCTCGCGCCGCTACGGCAATACACCACGAGATCGTCCACGCCTTCCAACTCACCGAGGCGGGTCGCGAGTTCGGGGAGCGGGATCAGGGCACTGCCTCCAATGTCGGCGAAGGCATGCTCATCCGCGGACCGGACATCGAGCAGGAACGGGCGCTCGCCTGCATCGAGGCGGGCCTTGAGTTCGCGGACGGTAAGGGTGGGAACAGGCACAGGAAGGGGGCCACACACGGCCTCGGTGAGTCGGACAGCATCGTCGAAGGTCTCAATCTCGGGGTTGTCGCCACACAGCGGACAATCGGGATCGGTCTCCACGATGATCTCGCGAGACCGCATGGTCAGTAGGTCCCACACCAGGAGACGTCCGACGAGCAGATCCCCGAGGCAGAGCAGCACCTTGAGGGCCTCGGTGGCCTGGATCATCCCAGCGAGCCCGGGCACCACCCCGAGGACGCCCGCCTCGGCACAGCTGGGCGCGAGATGAGCGGGCGGCGGCTCGGGAAAGACGCATCGGTAGCAGGGACCGCCCGGCGCGGACACGAACGACTGGATGTCAAACGACGACACCGAGGCGAAGACGTTGGGCACGCTGCACAGGTGCGCCGCGTCGTTGACGAGATAGCGCGTCGCAAACGCATCGGTGCCATCCAGGACCACGTCGGCGCCTTGAAGGACGCGGAACGCGTTGTCAGGCCCGAAGGGAGCGTTGATGGTCTCCACCTGGATGTCTGGGTTCCGCTCCCGCAGTCGGTCCGCCGCCGCTTCCACTTTGGGACGGCCGACGTCCGCCTCGGTGTAGAGCACCTGCCGATGCAGGTTGCTCCGATCCACACGGTCGAAGTCCACGAGTCGGAGCGTGCCGACGCCCGCCGCGGCCAGGTACAGGGCCGCTGGCGCTCCGAGCCCTCCCACTCCCACGAGAACCGCCACCGAGGCGGAGAGGCTCTGTTGTCCTGCCTCGCCGACCTCCGGCAGACGCATCTGGCGGTCGTACCGCTCCAGGTTCATCGGTCGCTCGGGGACGGCAAGAACATCGTGAGGCCAAACACGACGAGCGTGTTCGTCACGGCGAAGAACATCGCCTCCTCAATGGGCAAGCCAAACGGATCGAAACCAAAGCTCGTCGCGTCCGCGATGTCCCAGATGCCCAGATCAATCGCGGTTCGGTCGGCGATCCAGAGATACACCGTCGGAATCGCGATGCTCCACGCCACGCGACGACGCTCGTCCCAGAGCTTGCTCGCCCCGATCCACGCCATGCCTGCAATCACAGGGGCCGCCCAGGCCAGAATCAGGCCCATGTACAGCGCGTGCCCGCTGGCAACGAGACAGCCAACTCCGAACGCGGCCGTTCCCAGCCATCCCACGATGAGACCGAGGCGGAAGGACGGGGGCTGATCCCGCCTCGGTGAGTTCGCGAGCGACCGCCCCCGCAGGAGGAAGTAGAACAGTCCCGTCAGGATGGGCTGGAGCAGGAAGAAGGCATACTCTTCTACCGGGACGTAGCCGATGGTCGCCAGCACGCGGCCGGGTGGATACCCCCACACCTCGCGATAGACGAGATAGTTGTCCCAGGGAGTGGTGTAGGTAAACGCCAGCACGAGGATGGCTCCCAACCACTTGAGAGCCGCGCCAGTGCCGATTCCCGCCATGGGTCGACGCTGCGCGAGCGCTAACGCCGCGATGACCGGCAGGATGAACACGAGGTGGAACTGGAGGTACGTCACGAGAGAGCCTTGAGAACGATCCGAGCCGCGTTGCGTCCGCTTGCTCCCATGATTCCCCCACCGGGGTGGGTGCTCGCGCCAGTCAAAAACAGGCCATCGACAGGGCCTCGGTACTGGGACATGTCCATCGTGGGGCGGAGACTGAACATCTGGTCCAAGGACATCTCCACATGCATCACGTTCCCGCGAAACAGCCCCAATTCTCGCTCCAGCCACTCCGGGTGTTGGAAGAGCTGGCCCACAATCGTGTCCCGGGTGCCGGGTGCCACGCGCTCGAACGCGTCAAGGATCGAATCGGCGACCTCTGCTTCGATGTCGCTCCACGTCCTACCGCCTGAGAGTTCGTACGGATAGTATTGCGCCCACAGCCACAGCACTTCGCCTCCCGGTGGCGCGAGGGTGTCGTCCACCGCCGAAAAGCTCATCGCAACGATGGGCGGGTCGCTCGCGGGATTGCCCTTGAGGAAGTCGGCGTACGCGTCGGTGATTTGTTGACGGTCCCGGCAGACAAGCCCCAGGCCCACGCGGGCGTCGCGACCGGGATGGCTGGCGTACCGGACCGGTTCCGACAAGGCGAGTCTCAGGATCGCGCCAAACCCGTTGCCCACCCGGATGCCATCCAGGGACTTCGGCCGATACGCCTCCGGGAGCATCCGGCCGACGCTCTCCAGTATATGTGTGCCTGCGAGCACGGCACGGCCCGTGACAAGTTGATCTCCCACACGGACGCCGACCGCTCGGGAGCCCTCGACCAAGATCTCGTCCACTGGACTCGACGTGAACACATCGCTGCCGTGCGCCTCCACGTGTCGCCGCAGTGCCTGGGTCAACATTCCAGACCCGCCTCGGGGTCTCGCGATTCCCCCTTCGTGATACAGCGGATGCCACAACAGGAAGGGAGCACTGAGAGGCTCGGTCGGGGGAGGCCCGGATTGCGAAGCCATCCACACCAGCGGCGCTTTGATCCGCTCCTCCCGAAAATACGTGTCCAGAACCTCTCCGTAGGGCTTCAGGATGGATTGAAGGGCCCGTTGCCAGTCCACCTCCGTCGATTCTCCCATCACGAAGGTCTTGCCGAGCTCAAACGGGCCAGGGGCCTGGAGGAACGTCTCCCGAACCGTCCGGCCGAAGGGCATCCACTCATCGATGAACCGTCGGTACGCCTCGCCTTCACCCGGGAACAGCCCATCCAGGTGATGAGCCGTTCGGTCGACATCGCGATAGATAAACAGGTGCTCGCCATCCTCGAAGGGAGCCGAGAACAATGGATCGAGGTCTAAATATTCGAGTCCATATCGCTCCAGCCCGAGTTCTTCGATGATCGGAGTCAGCCGAATCAGGATGTGTGCGCTTCCGCCGAGATCAAACCGGTATCCTGGTACCATCTCGACCGTTGATACCGCGCCACCCACGATGTCTCGCCGCTCAAACACCGCGACACGGTATCCGGCTTGCGCGACGTATGCCGCTGACACGAGCGCGTTGTGCCCAGCGCCAATGACAATGAGATCGTAGTCCGGGCGAGAGGGAGGAGGCACGCTGGGGGCAGGAAGAGGGGCCGGAACCTACCTCGTTGGATCGGCCGGGGTCAGCCTGACTCCGCCTCGGTTCCACGGTTGTCTGGACCGAGGTTGATGTAGTCCGCCGCGCTGTCTCCCAGTTTGTCACGTTGATGGACGTACATCATCGTCGTCTCCAGGTTTTTGTGCCTGGCGTGGGTTTGAACTTGTTGAACTGTCGCTCCGGCCTCGATCGCCAGCGTGCAGCCGGTGTGCCTCAGCGTGTGGGCTCCCACGACGGCCTGGATGCCCGCCCGTGTTGCTGCTTTGCTGACGATCCGGTAGATGGACGACGGCGACAGTCGTCGGCCCCGGCTGTTGTTGCTAAGCGATCGCCAGATTGGACCTTTGTTCCACCCATAACAGCGTTGTGTGTCGTGGATTGCATCTTGGACGGCTACCGGTACCTTTACAAACTGATTCGCGCCTCCCTTGGTGGATGGTAGTTCGAGTACCCAATACCGACCGACAGGTTGAATATGTTCGTAGTTCATTGCTGCTGCCTCAGATCGTCTGAGCACACAGTACAGCAGCGTTAAGAGCAGTGCACGATCTCGAACTCCAGAGTCTACCGTCATGTCAACAGTCTCAACAAGTCGTCTCGCTTGATCTCGCGAGAGTACCGTGATAACGCGGTCAGAACCGCCTGATCGTGCAATCCGGCGAACGAGATGGCGATCTGCTGGATTCGTATCGATGGCCCCGAGTGCGATGAGCCACGCAAAAAAGCCACGTAGAGACGCGACGTGTCGCCGTAAGGTTGAGGGTGCGTACCCCTCAGACTGTAACTGCTCAATGTGGGCGTTGATGTTCGGGAATGCGACCCGTTCAGCATCCGCAAGAGAAACGCGGTTCGAACCAAAGAAGCGCTCTAAATCCTTAGCATAAGACCGACGCGTGTTTTCTCGGTCGTAGCGCAAAAGGAACAGCGGAATCAGGTTCTGCTGTTCCGACGCTATGCCCGCCGGGAGAGTACGAGGAAGGGCCTCGTGGACGCTTACGACGGCGGGTCGGGTGATGCTGGGATCGGCGGACATGGAACGGTGTATTCTGCGCTGCGATAATAAATGTTATCGTGCGTAGAGACAACATGGACAAGGGCTTTGTCGGCCCTGAGCATTAAGGAAAAGCTGTTCCATCGCGCCCGCGGGCCCGCCTCGGTGACGACGTGAAGACGATGATGCGCCTGCAGTGTCACTACCTCAACGGTACTGAGGCGGGCGGGCAAGCGCTTCCGGGCCGAGGTCTGGCCCGCGGGCTCGTTGCCATCCACCAAAAAGGGCGCGGCAGCCGAAGCCACCGCGCCCACGACTGGAGGGCCAGTCTGGACGAGCTACTCGGTCGCAGCGTCCACGGCGTCACCGACAGCGGCGGCCGTGGAGTCCACCGCATCGCCGGCGGCGTCCATCATGTCGCCGGCGGCAGCGCCAGCGCTGTCCGCGGCGGCACCGGCGGCGTCGACCGCATCACCGACAGCTTCGCCGGTTGCGTCGGCGGCCGCGTCGACAGCGTCAACGGCGTCGCCGGCCGCCTCGGTGGCAGCGTCAGCAGCGCCCTCGGCGGCGTTGGTGGCCTCCTCACATGC
>JBCCPW010000120.1:0-8824 GCA_039024735.1 Bacteroidota bacterium | reverse complement strand
CCCGTGCTCATCACTGAGGCGGGCCTCGCCGGGATGCGAGACGGCTCCGTCGTGGTGGACCTCGCGGCGGCCAACGGCGGCAACGTGACCGCCTCGGTGGCAGACCAAGCCGTGATTTCGCACGGCGTCACGGTCCTCGGCCCCACCCGCCTCCCGTCCGAGATGCCCGCGCACGCCAGCGAGATGTACGGCCGCACCGTCGCGGCCTTCCTGCTGGAGTTCCTCACCGACGAGGGCGCCCTCGTGCTCGATCCCGAGGACGAGATCGTCGCAGGCGCCGTGGTGGCGCGCGGCGGCGAGATCGTCCACCCTCGCGTGCTCTCCCTCCTCGAACCCGCATGAACCCCCGTTCCCTCCTTCAGACGAAGCACGCGTCCCGTACATCCCACGCTCTGTCTCTGTGGCGGATTCTCGGGCTTGGACTGTTCGTCGGTCTCTCGGCGTCTCCCACACTCGCGCAGGATGCCCCCGCCGACTCCGCCGCCATTCGCGCCACTGCCACAGACTACCTCCTGGGCTTCTACACCGGCGACGAGGCCCGGATGGAGCGCGCCCTGCACACGGATCTCGCCAAGCGGATCGTCCGCCCCGCCGAGACAGGACCGCCTCGGGTGGATCAGATGAGCGCGATGCGCCTCGTACAGATCGCCCGCTCCGGCGCGGGCACACGCATTCCCGAGGACGCCCGCATCATGGAGATTGAGATCCTCGACATCGACGGCGACAATGCGAGCATCAAGACCGTCGCGACCGGCTTCTTCGACTACATGCACCTCGCGCGCTTCCCCAACGGGTGGAAGATCGTGAACGTGCTCTGGGACGTCATCCCGCCTACCGAGGCGGACTAGCCCCGCCTCGGTCGTCCGCTTACAGACGCACCGAAGCGGACACTCCGGCTCCCCTCCCCCTCACCCATGGACCTCTCGCTTTTTGTGGTGTTCGTGCTCGCGGCCTTCCTCGGCGTCGAGCTGATTTCGAAGGTGCCCGCCACGCTCCACACGCCGCTGATGTCCGGCTCGAATGCCATCAGCGGCATCACCATCGTCGGCGCGATCCTCATCGTCGGCGCGACGGGAGCGCCATGGGCCAAATGGGTGGGGTTCGCCGCGCTCGTCCTCGCGACGGTCAACGTGGTGGGCGGCTTCCTCGTCACGGACCGGATGCTGGAGATGTTCAAGCCGCGCGAGGCGACCCGCCCCGGCACCGAGGCGGGCACCAACGGGACCTCGTCATGACCGCCATCGCGACCCTCGCCTACCTCGTGGCCGCGAGCCTGTTCATCGTCGGGCTCAAGCGATTGGCCTCGCCTCGGACCGCGCGCGGAGGCAACCGCCTCGCCTCGGTGGGGATGCTGATCGCCGTGGTGGCGGCGCTCGTGAGCCAGGAGATCCTGAACCCCATCGAGGTGGCGGCGGGCCTCCTGCTCGGCAGCGCCATCGGGCTCTGGCTCGCGCGAACGACCGAGATGACCTCGATGCCGGAGTTGGTCGCGGCGTTCAACGGCTTCGGCGGCGCGGCGAGCGCGCTCGTGGCAGGCGCGGAGGTTCTCCGGGCGGGCGCGGGGACGTTCCGCACCTATTCCGAGAGCGGCGAGACCGTGACGCCGATTCCCGATCTCGGTGCGGGCGACCTCGCGGTCGTCGCGCTCTCGGTCCTGATCGGGACGGTCACCTTCTCAGGGTCGTTCATCGCCTGGGGCAAGCTGCACGGGCGGACGCTCGGCGCCTTCCCCGGCATTCGCATCCTCTCGGTTCTCATCGCGCTCGGCGTCATCGGTGCGGCGGTGGCTCTCGTGTGGACCGGCGGCGACTCTTGGCGGATGGACGAGGCGGCGCTGTGGCTCGCCGTCCTCGCGGGAGGTGCGCTTCTTTTGGGGGTCGTGCTCGTGCTGCCCATCGGCGGAGCGGACATGCCGGTCGTGGTCGCGCTGCTCAATTCGTATTCCGGGCTGGCCGCTGCCGCGACGGGGTTCGTGCTCGGGAACGTCGCGCTGGTCGTCAGCGGCGCGCTCGTCGGCGCGAGCGGGCTCATCCTCACGCGGATCATGTGCGAGGCCATGAACCGGTCGCTGCTCAACGTGCTCCTGGGCGGCTTCGGCACCGAGGCGGGAACCGGGGGCTCCGCCTCGGGCACGGGCGAGGAACGGCCCGTCCGACGCACCACGCCGGACGATGTCGCCGTGATGATGAGCTACGCCCAACGCGTGGTCGTCGTACCCGGCTATGGGCTGGCCGTCGCGCAGGCGCAGCACGAGGTTCGCGAGATGGCCGATCTGCTGCACGACGAGGGCGTCGAGGTCGTCTACGCCATCCATCCCGTCGCGGGGCGGATGCCCGGCCACATGAACGTGCTCCTCGCCGAGGCGAACGTGCCGTACGACCAACTCATCGAGATGGAGGAGGCCAACCCGGACTTCGCGCAGACCGATGTGGTGCTGGTCGTGGGCGCCAACGACGTGGTGAACCCCGGCGCGCGAGATGATCCCGAGAGCCCCATCTACGGCATGCCCGTCCTCAACGTGGACGAGGCGCAGCAGGTCGTGGTGATGAAGCGGAGCATGAGCACGGGCTACGCTGGCATCCAGAACCCGCTGTTCTTCCTGGACAACACGCAGATGCTCTTCGGTGACGCGAAGGCCAGCCTCAAGGCCATCGTCGGCGAGTTGAAGGCGCTGCAACCGGCATGAGCGACGCGCTCCTCGTCGTCGCGATCGTCCTGGGGTTTGCCGTCGTGTTCCCCGCGTTCTGGTCGTCTGTCGTGTGGCTCATCGGGACCAACTGGCGCCGCCTCGCGCGGGACTACCCCGCTGATCGCTGGCCCGAGGACGGCCACACGGTCTCCTGGCAGAGTGCCTCTCTGGGCCTCGCCAACTACAGCGGCGTCCTGACATTCGTCGCGGCCGAGGACGGCCTCTACATCCGCCCGATGTGGATGTACCGTGCTGGTCATCCGCCGGTGCGCATCCCCTGGACCGAGGTGGAGACCGTGGAGCGCGGGGCGCTGTTCGGCACGCGGCTTCGTCTCGCGAACGGACGCACCCTCACGGTGCGGAAGCGCCTCGGTGAGGCCATCCGCGCGGCCATCGAGGCGCACGAGTCCACCGGCCCCGCTCCCCGCCTCGGTACCGAGGCGGAAATAGAAAACGGCGGCTCCCCGGAGGAAACCGCCGCTCGTGTCAGAGCACGATCGCGCTAGAACGGAAGGTCGTCATCGGGCGACATCTCGTAGTCGCCTGCCGGGGCCTGCTTGCGCTGACCGCCGCCGTTCGACTGCCGCTGCGGACGCTGGTCGTAGCCACCGCCGCCGCCGTAGTTGCCCCCGCCACCGCCGGAGTCGTCGCGGCTCCCGAGCATTTGCATCTCGCGGGCCTTGATCTCGGTGGTGTAGCGGGTGTTGCCGTCCTTGTCTTCCCACTGACGCGTCTGGAGCTGCCCCTCGATGTAGACCTGACGGCCCTTCTTGAGGTACTCGCCACAGATTTCCGCGAGGCGGGCCCACGCCACGATCCGGTGCCACTCCGTGTTCTCGACCTGGTTGCCGTCGCGGTCCTTGTAGGACTCGGTGGTCGCCAGAGAGAAGTTGCAGACGGCTGTGCCGCTGCCGGTGTACCGAAGCTCGGGGTCCTGCCCGAGGTTGCCGACGAGGATGACTTTGTTGACTCCGCGTGCCATGATGATTGCCCCTGTGGGGCGGCTGATGTGCACGTATCCGCCAGACCTGAACTCGGACGAGCGCGGCTGGCCGTTCTGTTGGGGTCCCGCTTCGGCCGGAGTGCCACAGGCGGGACGGCAGACTAGACACAGCGGGGGGCCGGATCTAACCCGTACCCACAATTTCTTTTCCACGGATGACAACATCGTGTCACAACCGAGAGACTCCCCTCTGTTCCGCCTCGGTGCCGAGGCGGAAGACAACTCTACCCGAAGGGCTCCGTAGCGGCTCCTCCCCTTCTCCAAACGCTCGTGCTTCGCGTCCTCCATCGCTTCGCTCTTCTCCTCGTCCTTCTCAGCCTGTCCGTCTCGAATGCGAAGGCACAAGACACCGAGGTCCTCGACCTGTCTCTTGACGCTGAAACGCGAGCGGATGTCAGCGGCCTCTTCACCGTCACGCCACCCGATCCGGGTGCTCCCACGATGACCCTTCGCCTCTTCGAGGACGGGGGTGTCCTCAAGGGCACGATGAACGGCAACGAGCCAACGCGGATGCTCTACCAGGGCGACTACGCCTTCCGCCCGGAGGCCGCGCCCGCCTTTCTCATCACATTCGTACCGGCGCCCGACGGTTCGATGCGCGTCACGATCCAGTCTCCGAACGGAACGCTGGAGGGGACCCGGATGGGAGACCCTGATTCGGATCCGTCCACCTCGGGCCCGCTGTTCGATGCCCTGGCTGAGGCGGATCACGAGTTGTTCACCACCATCTTCGTCGCCTGCGACCCCGACGCAGCTGTTGCCTTCCTCGACGACGACGTGGAGTTCTATCACGACAAGGTGGGCGCCTCGATGGGAGAAGAGGTCCACACCGCGATTCGCAATCAGGCCACGAACTGTCCGCGCGCACGGGGCGTCACCCGCGAACTACTTCCAGGCAGCCTGTTTGTGTCGCCGATTCCCGGGTTCGGGGCCGTGCAGACCGGAGTCCACCGCTTCGTGGAGGGGGAGTCGGTGACAGTGGCCCGATTCACGCATCTCTGGCGCGAGACGCCGGACGGTTGGCGCGTCTCGCGGGTGCTGAGCTACGACCACCGGACCGAGACGGAGTAGCCGACTGCGCGAGCGTTCGCCAGCCGGGCGAGGGCTTCGTTTGACCTCGCGAGGCGAGGCACGGACCTTCTGCCTCTGTCCCCCGCCCGCGCATGCTCCCGCCCGTCCCCACCGATCGCGAGACGCTCCGCCTCACCGAGGCGGACCGCACCGCCGCCCACGCCGAGCGCTTCGCCGACTTCGTGGCCGTTGTCCACCGCCTCCGGCGGGAGTGCCCCTGGGATCGCGAACAAACCCACGACAGCGTCAAGCATCTCACCATCGAAGAGGCCTTCGAGGTGGTACAGGCCATCGACGACGGGGACTCGGATGCGTTGAAGACAGAACTGGGCGACCTCTTCCTCCACGTCCTCTTCCACGCCCACATCGCCGAGACAGAAGGCACCTTCACCCTCCTCGATGTCATCGAGGCGGAGATGCAGAAGCTGGTCCGGCGCCATCCTCACGTCTTCGGCGCCTTGCAGGTGAGCGGGACCGGCGAGGTGCTGAAAAATTGGGAGGCCATCAAGCAGGCAGAGCGGGCCGCCTCGGGACACGGCGATACACCGCCCAGTGTGCTGGACGGCGTGCCGACCGCCCTTCCAGCCCTGCTTCGCGCGGAACGGGTACAAGAGAAAGCCGCCGCTGTCGGATTTGACTTCCCGGATGCCGAGGGCGCCTGGGCGAAAGTCGAGGAAGAGCTTCGAGAAGTCCACGAGGCCAACGACCCGGACCGCCTCGAAGCCGAGATCGGAGACCTGCTGTTCGCGGTCGTCAACTACGCACGGATGCGCGGCGTCGCGTCGGAGAATGCCCTGCGCCGAACCGTTGGGACGTTCACGCGGCGGTTCCAGTACGTGGAGGCCGCGTTGGCCCGGACGGGCCGAGATCCCCAGACCACCTCCCTCGCGGACATGGACGCCCTCTGGGACGAGGCCAAGGCCAGAGAGGCTGCTCGCGCTACGTGAGCACCGGGAGTTCGTCGATCCCGAGCAGGGTCGCGACCTCCTTCTGCGTCTTCGCCGAGACGATCTTGCGTCCGAAGGGCCGGACGAGAGCGGCGTAGAACTCGATGGACATGCGCACCATCGGGCGGTTGACCGCGATGATGGTCGTGCTGCCCTTCAGGAGTTCCTGCGTTTCCTCTTCGAGCGTCTTGAGGCTCGGGATGTCGCTCGGGAGCATGTCCACGCTCTCGCTCAGGGTGGCGTCCCACACCTCGGTAAACCCCGGCTGCCAGTCGGGGTGGTAGGCCATCGCGCGGCCGTACGCAACGATCGTCTCTCCCTTGACCTCGCCACGCGGTTGGGCCAGCGCGTAGCGATGCTCGGGGAACAGAGCGACCTCGGGGAACTCTGTGGGCTTCATGTGAACAGTGGGGCCTTGCCTCTACTGGGGAAGAGACACCGGGTTCGGCCCCCGACGATTAACGGCCGAAGACTAATCACCCATGTCAAACACGAGCCCCACCCCAATCCGCTGATAGCGCTGGCTGTCGCCCCGGACAAACCCTCTGTAGATGGTGATTCCCCCTTCAGAGACGAGCCACACGTTGACACCCACCTCGGCACCCCACGCGAACCCGAACTCGTCGCCGTATCCAAACCCCATGTACCCGGTCAGGTACGGATCCACGGACGACGACGGCGAAAAGAATAGCGTATGCGACGTCAGCACGTCGTACTCGTACTCGCCATCCACGAGGAAGGCGACCGCGTAGCTCCCGCACTCGTAGTACGGGCCGGTCGGGTGCGAGGAGTAGCAGGGGACCCCGTAGCTCACGTTGGGCGAGTACAGGGAGAGCCCACTCGCCCCGGCCGATCCAACACCCACCCCGATGCGACCGAGGCGGCGCTCGGCGGGTGGCGTCTGCGGCTGGGCTACGACCGGGGCCGCAACCGACAGCAACACGAGGAGACATCCCAACCGCATGTCGCAAGATCGGCCACGGCAGATTCGGCTGCCTCCCCAGAATTCGGGAGGGGAGCGCCTGCCCGCCTCGGTATCCACTCCAACAGACCCGAGAGCCATCGTGCTCTGCGGTTTCTTCGCGCGAGGCCACAGGCGACCACTGTACTTTTGTGGCCTGTCTCGCGCTTGCGCGAGGCGCCCACGGTGGGTGTAGCTCAGTCGGTTAGAGCGCCAGATTGTGGCTCTGGAGGTCGCGGGTTCAATTCCCGTCACTCACCCCACGGCGACCGCCCCCGGTCGCTGTCCTCTCCCCTGCCGCGTTCATCTAGGGGTCTAGGATGCCACCCTTTCACGGTGGTCACACGGGTTCAAATCCCGTACGCGGTACTCCGCCCTCGCCCCGCTATGGAGCGAGGGCGTTTCTGTTTCTGGTGCCTGCCCGCCTCGGTACCGAGGCGGAGAGAGGCGGCACCCGCAGCGCTACGGCACTTGTCCGGCTCGCCACTGCCGGAGCACGCGCCGCCACGCAGCATCGAACGCGCGGTCCCGCTGGAGGACGAAGACATCGTAGGGGACTCGGTCCCGCTCGCGCCGCGCGGTGCGCTGGAAGACCACGGTCCCGAGGGGCTGGCTGGCGCCGTAGATCCAGACCTCGGAGTCAAAGCGATTCTCGGTTCGCTCCGGCGGACCGAATAGGATGTAGATCATGCCCCGGTCGGTTCGCCAGCCGTCTTTGTGGTTCGAGAACAGGCGGTTGGCTTCCTCCACTCGCTCGTAAAAAGCCCGGAACGTGGCCTCCGCGATGCGTCGGTCCTGGAAGCGGCTCCCCCAGAACGCGTCGAACACCTGCCGGAGCGAATCAGGCGGAGCACCGAGAAGGTCGGCCATCTCGCGCGGCGACGCGAGGTAGCGGACCGGCCCCACGAAGTCCGCGAGGCCCACGAGGCGGGGAAAGCCGGGCGGCCGGACCACGAACACGCGCTCGGTCTCATCGACAGCCTCGTCCGCGCCCACGGGCGTCGCGCGGAGACGGAGCGCATACACGCCGGGGTCGAGGGTGGGCAGCGGCTGCTCCAGCGTCAGCGCGGGGGCAGGGGCCGGAATCCGCTGGCGCGACACGAACACCGTGTCGGGGCGGCGAGCATTCACGCCTCGGGCCGCGAGGGATGCACCCGACGGCGAGAAGCCAGAGGGCGGCTCGGCGACGGAGGTATCGGCGGCGAGGCGGAGCAGCCGCGCGGTGGCATCGAGGGGACCCGGGGCGTTGAAGACCTCCATCCGGACGCGGAACGAGTCGAGGTCGGCAGGGACGCTGAGCGACACGAGCGGCCGAAAGTCCGGCGCATCCGGCGCGATGGCATCGAGGCGGGCAGGCCCCAGGCTGGGCGGCTCGTCGAGGCTCGGCAGCGACACCGGGAGACTCCGGATGGCGAGGCGGCCCGTCGCGGCGTCTTCCACCTCGGCGAGCAGCCGGTACGATCCGGGAGGCGCCTCCAGACGCTGTTGAATGAGCGAGGGATCGAACGCGAGGGTTTCCTCGAACGTGGCGACGCGAATCGTATCCCGCCGGGTGACCGTCGCGGTGAGGCGGCCGTCCTCGTGCCGGAGCGACAGGGCCGTCCGCGTGACAGCCCGGAATCCGGACGTGTCGCGCACGAACACCAGCGACACGCGGGGGATGGACACGAGCGCGTCGAGGGCCGTCGAGTCTCCCTCCAGAATGGGGACCGCGCCGAGGTCGAAGTCCGGGAGCCCGGGCGTGTACGCGACAGATTGGCCGCCGGGGAGGCGCGATCCTCCGCACGCCGCAAGGCCGAGGACCGCGACGAGGATCAGGAGGCGACGCCTCACCCCCGCGCCCGCTCCGCCGCGCGGACAATCTCGACGAACGAGCCCGCATCGAGAGACGCGCCCCCGACGAGTCCACCGTCCACGTCAGGCTGCGAGAACAGATCGTCGGCGTTGGCGGGCCTGACGCTGCCGCCGTAGAGGATGGGCACCTCGGTGCCCGCCTCGCCAAACCGGTCGCTGAGCCAGCCTCGGATGAGAGCGTGAGTCTCGCGCGCCTGCTCAGGCGTGGCCGTCTCGCCCGTCCCGATGGCCCAGACGGGTTCGTACGCGATGGCGAGGCGCGAGGCGTCCTCCAGACCCACGAGGGATCCGCTGAGTTG
>JBCCPW010000119.1:0-8827 GCA_039024735.1 Bacteroidota bacterium | reverse complement strand
GCCGAGCGGTTCGCGGCCGAGATCGGGATGCCGTACGTGGAGCCGGAGCGCCTCGTCGTGGAGCGCGAGCGTCGGCGGTTCAGGGCTCTGCGCGAGGCCAAGGGGTTCCACACGAGCGGTGCGTTTGCGGGGGAGGCGCCGCGCGGAACGGTCGGTTGCGTCGTGCTCGATTCGGACGGGCGGCTCGCTGCGGCGACCTCGACTGGCGGGGCGCCCTACACGCGGCCGGGCCGTGTTGGCGACAGTCCCCTCGTGGGCGCCGGGTTCTGGGCCGATGGGCACGCTGCTCTTTCCGCGACGGGCTGGGGCGAGGCCCTCGCGACCGTGCAGGTGTGCGCGCGGGCAGGCGCCGAAATCGAACGTGGCCTCACTCCCGTTGAGGCCCTGCGGTCACGTCTCCACGCGATGCGCGAGGCGATCCGATGGCCGGGCGCTGCTCCCGCCACCGGAGGTCTGATCGCGTTGGACGCCAGCGGCGCGGGCGCCTGGGCCTTCACCACGCCCCGAATGGCCCGAGGCGGGTGGACCCCGGAGCACGGCGCCTGGGCGGCCCTGGATGCCTGATACGGATTCTGCGTCCTGATGTCGGGCGGTGCCCCAGAAGACGACGGACCACAGACGGCCGACCGCAGACCGCCGCAGCACGTCTTTGCCGGTCGTCTGTCTGAGACCAGCAGTCAACGTTCCGCCTCGGTGCGCATGACGTCTCCAGAACGGCCCCGCCTCGGTGCTTCCATCACCTCCACCGAGGCGGAGGAAAACCGGATCAGCCCGATCCGTGCGAGTCGTCCGCCCGCCCGATGGTCAGGTCGCCGCTCGCGGCCTCGCGCAGCGCCGCCTTCTCCTCCGGCGAGAAATCGTTGTAGTGCCGACCGATCAGCGCGCCCTCCATCGCGAAGAGGAACAGCGCGTTGACTCGCTGACGCCCAAACCGGTGCTGGAGGATCTTGTACGCCAGCACGGCGCCCGCCTCGCGAAGATCATCGGCGGTCTCGATGCCGACCTCGCGGATCATCGAGGCGGAGGTCGGCCCGAGGTTGGGGAGCGTCTCGACGCCTGCGGGCTCGGCCATCACGCGAGGCGCAGGAAGCGGTCCACGTGCTCCACGATCTCCGCCTGCCTCTCCTCGTCCAGGTGCAGCGTCTCTTCTTTGAAGGCGACGGCAAACGTGCCGCGAGATGGCGTGATGCGCTGCAGGGTGAAGCGGTCGCCGGTGAGCACGAGCGTGTCGTGATCATCGCGGAAGTCCCGCTGGGCGACGTAGGTCTCGCCGGGCTCTAGATCGGTCAGTCTCATCCGATCGCGTTTGCCGCCTGCACGGGCTCGCCCCCCGCGCCGTCTCCTGAGGCCGCCTCGGTCAGTGGGAGATCGAACGAGAAGCGGCTGCCGCGCCCCTTCGTGCTCTCCACGTGCGGGGCGGTTCCGTGCGCCTCCAGGATCTGCCGCGTGATGGCGAGGCCGAGGCCCGTCCCGCCCATCTTGCGCGATCGGGCTGTGTCCACGCGATAGAACCGCTCGAAGATGCGGTCGAGGTGCTCCGGCCCGATGCCTCGTCCCGTGTCCACCACCTCCACGCGCGCGCGGTCCATGTGGCGGCGCATGCGGCACCGAACGCTGCCCTCCTCAGTGTACGAGATCGCGTTGTCGATGAGGTTGGTGAGGACCTGCCGGATGCGGTTGCGGTCGGCGTAGACAGAAACCGAGGCGTTCTCGAAGGTGAGGTCGAGTCCCTTGTCCTCGGCCTTGGGCTCCAGCATCTCGCCCACCTCTTCGATCAACTCCTGAAGGTCGAAGGTCTCGGGCCGGATCATGTCCTCGCGGTACTCCAGCTTCGCGATCTCAATGAGGTCCGAGAACAGGTTGTTGAGACGCGTGAGGTTGGCGAGGCCCTTCCGGGCGTAGCGCTTGCGTTGGTCGGCCGGGAGGTTGTCGCTCGCGAGGGCTTCGAGGTAGCCGAAGACGGCGAAGATGGGGTTCTTGACCTCGTGCGAGACGTTCCCGATGAACTCGGACTGGACCCGCTGGGCTCGCTTCAACTCCTCGATGTCCTTCCGAAAGTGGGTGGACATCCGGTTCAGACTCCGCGTCAGCGCGGAGAACTCCTTGGTGCGCGTGCGGACGTGAAGCGACTGGTCGAGGTCGCCGTTGGCGATGGTCTCGGCGCTTCGCGTGATGGCGCGCAGCGGCCGCACCACCTGTCGGCTCGCAAGCCATGCGCCGACGAGCGCGAGCAGCAAAGCCAGCGCCATGCCGATGGCGAGGACCGCCTGCACCCGCTGCACGGCCTGATAGAGCGGAGGCTCGGGCTGACCGAGGCGGATCAGCATCTCGCTCTCAGGGCGGTACACGGCCACGAACAGCTTCTCCTCGCCTCCGACCTCGCGGTCTGCGAAGCCGAAGCCGTCCGTGAGTGCCTGCTGGACCTCGTTGCGGGCGAAGAAGACCTCTCCTACGTCCACCGTCTGCTCACCGAAGGCGCCCTGAATCTCGTCTCGCGTGGCGATCTCGACGTCCAGATCCGTCAGCCGCGCGATTTGCTCGCCGACGAGCAGCTTGCGGTCGACTGTGGGCTGGGCTTCGAGCTGGACTGCGAAGCTCTCGGCTTGCTGCCGGAGGGTTTCGCGGGCGGCCTCGCGGATCTGCCCCCGAAGCACCAGAAACGAGTACAGCCCCACGCCCACGACGGCCGCGCCCACGAAGACCGCGAACGTCAGCATCATCCACGTTTGCACCGAGGCGCGACGCGGGATGAGGGGGAAGCGGAAGCGAGCCATCGCGGAAGAGCAAGGACGTAGCGGCCCCCTAGAGGACGCGTCACCCGCCTCGGTACCGAGGCGGGCCGGTCATGCGGCTACGCGTCGTCGCTCGCCTCTTCCACGAAGCGGTAGCCCACGCCGCGAACGGTCTGGATGTGCTTCGCGAAGTCGCCCAGCTTCTCGCGGAGGTTCTTGATGTGGGCGTCCACGGTTCGCTCGGTGACCATCATGGCGTCCTTCCAGATGGTCTCCAGAAGCTGCTGCCGGGTGAAGGCCTTGCGGGGGTGCCGCACGAGGTAGCGGAGCAACTCGAACTCGGTGAGCGTCAGGCCGAGGTCGTCGCCGTTGAGGGTCGCGCGGTACTCGTCCTCGTAGATCATCAGACCGGCCACGGACAGCGTCTTGCTCTCCTCGGTGCCGGTGCGGCGCAGCACCGCCCGGATGTTGGCGAGGACGACCTTGGGGCTGACGGGCTTCGTGAGGTACGTGTCGCCTCCGGCCTCCAGGCCTTCGAGCATGTCGCTCTCCTCCGTCTTGGCCGTCAGGAAGAGGATCGGGATGGTCTCGGTCTCCACGCGCCCGCGGATCCGCTTGGCGATCTCGAACCCGCTCATGCCCGGAAGCATGACATCGAGCACGATGGCGTCCACGTCGGGGGAGGCCTTCGAGAGGGCCTCGCCTGCGTCGTGCGCGGTGAGGACGTTGTAGCCCTCCTCGCGGAGGAAGTGGGAGATGATTTCGGCGACGTCCTCCTCATCGTCCACGACGAGGATGGTGATCTCAGACGGGGTGGCGGTGGCCATGGCGAGACGGGCTGGCGAGAGGGTGAGTCGGAGGGAAACGCCGAACCGACCGTGGGGTTCGGACCTCTTCACAATCGCTGAATCGTGTGTTGAGTTCCCGGGCGCACACGGCCCTGCCGACGAGTCGCGATCTGTCCGTGCCGTCCCCGCCTCGGTCCCGAGGCGGATGCAGCGCCTCACCGCCACGCGCGGCCGACCCGGGCGGCGAGCGCGCACGTGAGCTCGTACGTGATGGTCTCGCCCGCCTCGGCCTGGTCGAGCGCATCCGGTCCGCCCGGGCCAAAGAGCACGGCCTCATCACCGAGGCGGACCGAGGCGGCGGGGCCGTCGGGAGGACCGAGGTCGGCCAGGAGCATGTCCATGCACACGCGCCCCGCAATGGGCAGGAGGCGCCCGCCGATGCCGACACGGCCCCGGTTGGAGAGCGCGCGCGGGAGGCCATCGGCGTACCCCACCGGGAGGGTCGCGATGCGGCGGTCCTCCGGGGCGGTCCACGTGCGCCCGTAGCTGATCGTCTCGCCCGCCCGGACGGTCTGGAGATGGACGACCCGCGTCACGAGGCGCATCGCGGGGCGCAGGTCGGCCGCGGCGAGGTGAGGCGCGAGCATTCGGGAGGAGGACAGACCGTAGAGCACGCCGCCTGCCCGGACGAGGGTGCCCTCGCGGGCGGCATCCTCTGGCATCCGCAGAAGCATCGGGCCGTTGGCGACGTGATGGAGCGGCGGGCGGAGGCTCCCGAGATCCCCGAGGAGCGTCTCGAACGTCCGGAGTTGGTCGCGAGCGAAGCCGAGGTCGCCGTCGGCAGTGGCGAGATGGGTCCAGAGCGCCTCGGCGCTCACACCGGGTGCGTCGTGAAGGAGGCGCAGGACCTCCGCTGTCTCTTCCGGACGCACGCCGAGGCGGCGCATGCCCGTGTCCACCTTGACGTGGGCCGTCAGCGGGCCGTGGGTGCGGGCCGCCTCGGTGACGTGCTCGGCGACCTCGCGCGAGGAGACGGTCACACTGAGCCCGAGGCGGACGTAGGCCGCAAGGGCGTGGGGGAGGGGCGCGGCGAAGACCAGAATCGGGGTCTCGATGCCCGCCTCGCGGAGCGTGGCCCCTTCGCCCACCGTCGCGACGGCGAACCGCTTCACGCCCTCCTCTGCCAGTGCTCGCGCGACGGGAATCGCGCCGTGCCCGTACGCGTCGGCTTTGACGACGGCGAGGACCGAGGCGGGGGCCGCCAACCGAGCCAGTACTCGGGCGTTGTGGCGGATGGCGCCCAGGTCCACCTCGGCGCGGGTGGGGGAGAGGTCGGGGAGCATGGGGCAGTCTACCCCGGCGGCGTCACTCTGCGCGACCCTCGGGAAGCCAGGCCCGGATCGTGGTGCCCGCACCGGGGCTCGTCTCCACGACCAGCCGCCCGCCGATCACGTCGAGCCGCTCGGCGGTCCCGACGAGGCCGAAGTGGTCGGCGCGGGCGAGGTCGAGCAGCAGGGGAGGGCACACGAAGCCACGCCCATCGTCGCGCACGATCAACTCCGTCCCGTTCTCGGCGCGTCTCAGAGTCACCTGGGCCGTGCGCGCCTCGGCATGCTTGGCGACGTTCGTCAGGGCCTCCTGCGTGACGCGATAGAGGGCGTTCTGCGCATCGGCCGGGAGGGCACGCGCGGCGTGCGTGTCCAGGTCCAGGCGGACATCGAGGCCAGGATGACGGCGGCGGATCCGTCGCGCGAGGGATTCCAACGCCGCCGGGAGCCCGAGGTGGGGGATGATCGGCGGGCGGAGGGTGGCGAGCACCTCGCGGAGGTTGGTCGCGACGGTGGTGACCTGCTGGCGTGCGCCGAGGAGGGTCGTGGGTGCCGCGTCGCCCCTCAGGCGGAGGCGGTCCAGGTCGTGACCGAGGCGGTAGAGGTCTTGCACGGGCCCGTCGTGAAGCTCACGGGCGATCCGAAGGCGCTCGCGGTCGCGCCCTTCTGCCACGCGCCGCTTGAGTTCGGTTGCCTCGGCGTCTTCTCGTGCCGCGTCGCGCCGTCGGTTGCCGACCACCCGGCCCACGCCCACGAGGCCGAGGGCCAGCGCGAGCGCCACCATGCCGCCCTGGAAGGCCAGCGTCTGCCAGAACGCCGGGACGATCTCGACGTGGAGACGCATCGGCGCGTTGGGTTGCGCGGCGGCATCCAGCGAGGCCACCTCGAAGACGTAGTTCCCGGGCGGGACGCGGGTGTAGCTGGCCTCGGGAGCCGAGTCGCTCGTCTGGCGCCACTCGGGTTCGTAGCCGGTCAGCCGGTACCGGTAGCGCGAGCGCTCCGGGGTGCGGAAGTCCAGAGCGGCGAACCCCAGCCGGAAGAAGTTCTGGTCGTGCCGGAGGCGAAGGGTGTCGCCCGAGGCGAGAAGGCCGGGGATCCGCGCGTCGAAGACGTGCACGCTCGTGAGGGCGACCGGCGCCGCCTCGGGCGTGGCGGTCATCTCGGCGGGGTCGAACGAGACGAGACCGTGTGGGCCGCCCACGTACACCCGACCGTCCAGGGCCACGTCGTAGGCCATGAAGTCGAACTCGTTGCCCGGCAGGCCGTGGGCGGTGGTGTAGGTCCGCACGCCTCGGGTCAGCGGGTCCACTCGCGCGAGGCCCGCGTTCGTGGTGGCCCAGAGCACCCCGCTGTGGTCGGCCACGAGGCCATAGACGGTGTTGTTGGGCAGCCCGTCCTGGGTGGTGAGCCGGACGAAGGTGTCGGTGCGCGGGATGTATCGCGCGAGGCCGCCGCCGACCGTCCCGATCCACAGACGCCCGAGGCCATCCTCGGCGAGTGCCCAGACCACGTCGGCCCCGAGCGACTGGGGGTCTGTCCGGCTGTGCCGGTAGCAGCGGAACCGGATGTCCTCCGGGACCTCGGCCCCCTCGCTGAGGCGGCAGAGCCCAGCGTCCGTGCCCACCCAGAGGGTCCCGCCTCGGTCCTCGTAGAAGACGTTCACCCGACCCGATGGCAGCAGGCGGTCGGGACCGAGGTCGAGAAATGGCGTCCATCCCTCCTCGGGCGTGCGAACGGCGAACCCCGTGCCGGTGCCGACCCACAGCCGCCCGGCGCTGTCTTCGGCGACGTGTCGGATCTGCATCCGGTCGATCTGGGGACCGAACTCGGAGATCTCGGCGAACGCGGGCTCCAGCAGGAGGCGGTCTCCGCCCGCACCGAGGCGGAGGAGGCCGCGTCGCTTCGTGCCTACCCAGAGGGTGCCGCTGCTGTCCTCGAAGAGATGCCAGAAGGCGTTGCCGTAGGTGGCGTCGGGGTCGGGGCGGCGGAGGATGGAGACGCGGCCGGTCTCGGGGTCGAGGGTGTGGAGGCCATCGCGGGTCGAGATCCAGACGGACCCGTCTCGGCGGGCGGCGATGCCGCTGACGCGCTCGTCGGCGAGACCACCCGCCTCGGGAGGGCCCCGGCGGACGGTGACAAACCGCGCGGGATCCGGGGGCTGCCATCGGCTCAGCCCGCTGGTCGTCCCGACCCAGACGGAGCCCTCGCGATCCTGGAAGAGAACCCGGATGGAACTGCTGGAGAGAGACCGGGGATCGTCCGGCGCGTGACGGATCCAGGAGACCTCGCCGGTCTGAAGGTGGGCCTCCGCGATCCCCTGGTCTTCGGTCGCCATCCAGACCCGGTCGTCGTTCAGTGCGAGCAGGTGCCGCTCCCGGGTGCTCACGTGCGTCATGTCTGCGAGGGAGAGCCGGGAGCCACCGCCTCGGTCCTGGAGCGCCATGGGGATGACGCCCTCGGCGACCAGGGAGGGGCTGCCCGGCACGCGCTGGACGAAGTCCGTCCGGCTCTCGCATCGCGCCGGACCTGTGGCGACGCGGCAGCCCAGAAGGCTGCGGTCGGAGCCGCTTCCGGTTTGCGCCCAGGGCGTCCCGGTCTCGTCGAGCCGGAGGGCGTACACGCGGGCTCGGCCCGTGCCATCGTCGGGTTCCACATGGACGGGCTCTGCGGAGCGGCGGTCGGGCGCGATGCGGCACAGACCGCCGCTGTAGATCCCCGTCCAGAGCGAGCCGTCGGGTCCGGGCGCGATGGAGGTCACGTCCGGGGCGCACCGAGACGAGGCGTCGCCGGGGGCTCCCGGCGGAACGTGGAACGTCTCTGTGGAGCGGTCGAAGCGAGCGAGGCCGCTCATCGTGCCGACCCACAGCGTGCCCTCGTCATCGATGTACAGGGACGAGATGCGGCTGCCGGGGAGGGTGGTCGGGTCTTCGAGGGCGTGCCGGTAGACCGTGAATGTGTGCCCGTCGAACCGGTTGAGCCCATCGTCGGTGCCGATCCACAAGAAGCCTTGCCGGTCCTGGGTGATGGCCGTCACCATGCTCTGCGAGAGCCCCCGGTCCGTTCCGAAGTGATCGAAGCGATACGTGGGCTGCGCCGACGCCGAGGCGGCCAGGAGGAGGCAGAGAGCAGCGAGGCGGAGGATCACGTCGGGCGCGACGCGTGAGAGCGCGGGAAGACAGGGAGCGGCGGCGCCTCCCTATCGGGCAGGGCCGCCGTGCCAACACGAAGACCGCGCCCGGCGCGAGAGGGCACCGGGCGCGGAGTCCGTCGGCCGGTTCCACCCTGGACGAGTCGCCGGGAGTCCCACCACGGTCTCCCGGCATCGGGCCGACGTGATGGAAGAACGCACCGAGGCGGCGGCGTCATGTGGGCCGTTCGATCCGTTTTGGTGCTCCACGCGTTTGGCGCGTGTGCCGGAGGCCACACCCTTCAGTGCCCAGAGTGGGACTCGAACCCACACGGTGTCGCCACCAACGGTGTTTGAGACCGTCGCGTCTACCAATTCCGCCATCTGGGCAGGGCCCCTCGCGAGGCGCTGCCCCAAGGTACATCCGCACCGAGGCGGGCCCATGTCAAGAACGGCCGACCCTCCCCGCCTCGGTGCCGAAGGGAGCCACCGACGGACGCGTTGCACGGGAACGTCCGGGCCTCCATCTTGGGCCCTCCTTTGCCGACGGACCCGTCGAGAAGCTCCGCACCCTTCGTCTCCCCCTCGCGTTCGCCATCCTCATGGGCGTGGCGTACGGCGTGACGCTCGTCGCCGAGGGCGTCGGACCGACCGACACACCGGAACTGCGATGGCTCCTCGCGGCCGTCCTCGTGGCCGTGGGCATCACGGTCGTGCAGGCCCTCCGGTACTTCGTGCTGGACGTGCTCTTCCTCCGCACGCAGGGGCATCGGGCGCCCGCGCTGTTGCACGTCGTGGTGGCCCTGTCGCTGTACTTCGTGCTCGGGCTCGTCATCGCGGGGGCCGTGTTCG
>JBCCPW010000118.1:0-8833 GCA_039024735.1 Bacteroidota bacterium | reverse complement strand
TTTCTCACCGAGGCGGACGCCGAGGGCGAGCCCGGCGTGTTCGACATGAAGGCGGACTTCCGCTTCCGGCTGGAGATGTTTCGCAAGGCGTACGGCGTGGATGACAACTTTACCATCCGGGCCTACGACGCCCGCAACGGCCAGCAGCTCGACATCGTCACCCTCACCGACCTGCGGAACGACTACCGCGCGACGGGACGCGTCAACTGGGACGAGGTCAACCGCGCACGCCGCACCGCGACCGGCGCCCTCCGGCAGCGCCTCCAGGACCAGGGCATCCCGAGGCGGGAGATCATCATCCGGTGGGGCTATGCGGACAACACGCTGGAAGCTCGCGAGCGCGACGATCCGTTTATCGCGTACGAGATCCAACTCGCCCGGCGGCTCGGTCTGAGCCTCCTCGCGACGGAGATCGGCACCGTCGAGACGTTCAACCAGGACCGTCTTGTCAGCAGCGCGGGGGCACGCTCGCGCTACCAGATGATGCCAGACATCCTGGAGTTGTTCAACGTGGAGCGGTATGAGTTGCCGCTCGCAGGCGGCGGTCGTGTGGAGGTCAAGGAGGAACACCATCCACTCCTCTCGATGGAACCCGCGTTGATGCTCGTCCGGGCATACTCCAACGCGGTCGGGCATGAACTCCCGGGCGTCTCGGCGTACCACACGGGCGTCGGCAACATCCACAAGCTCTACCGCGAGTACCTCCGCGCGCACCCGCTCGCTGTCCGCTCCGAGCAGCACGTCTCCGACGCCTACATGTGGGGCGTGACTGATGGCTTCGAGCAGGTGGACGCCGTCTCAAGCTTCGGCCCGCACTCGCGGATCTACGTTCTCAAAGCGTACGGGGCACTCCGCGCGACGGAGTCGCAGCTTCTCGACCCGGACGAGACCGCTCGCGTGGAGCGGGTCCAGATGGCGCCCGGGGAGCGGATCACCCTGGACCGTCTCCTCGAAGCGTTGGAGCCGGTGGAGCGCCGCCTGAACTGGAGCTACGCCGATGCGGAGACCGCCTACGAGCGATTCCGCCAGCTCAACCCGCACATCCGCCTCCCGATGGCACCGGGGACGAGCCGCGTTCCGGCGGGTGGGAACATCGTGCTCGCCGCCGAGGCGGGGGGCGACCCGGTGCGGTTCTTCCTCCCGGCGGGGGCGAGCGACGCCCTCCGCCGCGTCGGCCTGGATGTGTTCGGCGATGTGGTCGCGTTCGACGACGACACCTACCTCGTGGACGATGCCGAGATCACGCCGACCGACCGCGAGTACGACGCCCTCGTGGAGGACATCGGGCGGTTCGGGTTTACCCGGGGCAACAAGGCCCGGCTGGAGCGCCTCCACGGCGCGATGCAGGCCATGGCGCGTCAGAACCCTGAGAGCCGCTATCGCCAGACGCAGGCCAAGATCATCGGCATCCACCGGATGTACTGGCGCACCCGTGCGTTCAACGCCCTCGTGGAGGCCCGCGAGACGCTCCTGACGATCAACCCCCTCGACCTCCGGGACGACTCGCTCGCGTCCAGCGCTCCCCTCCCGGCCCCGATCTACTAGGGCAGCGTTTGAACGGGTCCGAGGTCTCTGAGGGGACGACGGACCACAGACGACGGACGACAGGGCCACCGGACTCACCTGCTGAGGCTGCCCCATCCGCCTCGGTGAAAACACCGGACCACCGAGGCGGGCAATCGACGGCCGACCACCGACGGCCGACCGCCGCTGTGCCTCGTCGGTGGTCCGCGGTCGGCCGTCAGCGGTCAACACAAGCCGGACCTACTGCTCGCCTCGGTGAGCCAGAGTCATCCGGCGGCCTCGTCCGCCTCGGTGGGTGGGTTCTCTGAGCACCGAGGCGGTGCTTGCTACTCGCTGGTGGCGGCGCGAGCGGCCTCCTCAGCCGCCTCGCGTTCTGCTTCTCGTTGGTGGCGTCGTTCCACGACCCCTGCGAGCAGGATCGCGAGTTCATAGAGGCCCAGCAGCGGGACCGCGAGAAGGATCTGGCTCAGCGGGTCGGGCGGCGTGAACAGTGCGCCCAGCACGAGGATCACGACGATGGCGTACTTCCTCCCGACGCGGAGGACCCGCGTCGTCACAAGACCTGCCTTCGCGAGGAAGGTCACCACGACGGGCAACTCGAACAGCACGCCTGCCCCGAAGGCCCATGTCACGACCATCGAGAAGTAGCGCGAGATGTCGAACTCGTTGATGATCTGGTCCGAGACCTCGAACTGGGCGAAGAACTGGAGGGCGATGGGCGTGATGATGAGGTACCCGAAGCTCACGCCCAGCACGAAGAAGAACGTCGCGAAGGCCGCCGCGAACCGCATGCCCTCTTTCTCCTTCGGATAGAGCGCGGGCTCGATGAACTTCCACGCCTGGTACAGCACAATCGGGCTTCCGAGCACGAGCCCCACGGCCAGGACGGTCCCGAAGAAGGCAAAAAACTGCCCTGTGATGGTCCGGTTTTGCAGCGCGATGTCGACGGCGCTCAGCCGGAGCGTGTCGTACATGAAGAAGTCTGCGCGCGTCGGGCCGAGGAGGATCGTGTCCAGGATCCAGTCGGTGAAGAAGAGACAGGCGACGACGCAGACCAGCACGCCGCCGAGCCCCTTGAAAATCCTCCACCGCAACTCTTCGAGGTGGTCCAGGAAGGGCATCTCGCCCTTGACGGCCTCTCGCGAGGGATCGGTTCGGCCGGTGCCTGTGGAGAGGCCGACACCCGGCGGCAGGATGGACGGCATCCCGGAGGACGTACCGTCTCCGCTGGCCGAGGTGGACGCCCCCGCCGCGCCGCGTCCGCTGGTGGGCCGGGCGGCCATCGCGCTACCGCCGCGCCGTGTCCCCGCCCGTGTCTCCACCGACGCCCGCCGTGCGCGCGCCCTCGCGGAGATTCAACTCCAGCAGGGATTCCACCCAGAGCCCGTCGGCTTCGAGGCGTGCACGTCCGCCGCTCCAGGTGAAGTTGAAGAGGGTCATGACGCCCGCCACTCGAAAGCCGTCGCTGCGGAGGAGAGCAGCCGCCCGCGATGCGCTCCGCCCGCTGTTGAGGATGTCGTCCATCAGCGCGATGGGCTGGTTCCGATCCAACGGCCCTTCCACGAGCCGACGGCGGCCGTACGGCTTCCGGCGCTCGCGGATGAACCCGCCCTTGAACGGACGCTGCGGCGTGCCGTGTGTGAGAACGGCGCAGACGAGCGGGAAGGCCCCGTACCCAAACCCGGCGACCTGGTGAACACCGCGCTGGCGAAGTCGCTCAGCGAGAACCTCTCCCGCTTCCTCGAAGACCTCCCCGTCCAGCATCGGCGTCCGGGTGTCCAGGAGCCATCCGATAGGCTGGCCGCGTGGGTCGGTGATCGCCTCGTCCTCGCGGCGCACGAGGGCGCGCTTGTAGAGGGTGTGGCCCAGACGCGCGAGAGCAGATTCTGTGACCGAGCTGGAGTCGCTGGGCATGGTGGGGGGAGGGCGTCCGGGGCGGCGGAGTGCAACCGAGACGGGGGAGGGGCTGTTCCGTCCGCCGTGAGCGAAGAAGGTACGGCACGGGCGGCACCCATGAGGAGGCAACGACCGGTCCACCAGCGGTCTGGCATTGGGCGGTTCCGAGAACCGGAACGCTCGCGAGACGCCTCGGCCGGGTGTGGGGCGGCACGCCCACGAGCGCGTCTCGTAGACTGGTGCCGTGTTCCTCCACCTGGAGCGTCTCGTGACTTTTCGCACCACCACTCTGATCGCCGATCTCGGCTTGAAGCCGCATCCCGAAGGGGGCCATTTCCGAGAGGTGTTCCGGTCGCCTCGGGAGGTCTCGCCTGCCGACGAACGCCCGTCTCGCTCCGCACTGACGTCGATCTACTTCCTCCTCGGTGCGGGCGACGCGAGCCACTGGCACCGCGTGGGATCGGATGAGGCGTGGCACTTCCTCGAAGGCGATCCGCTCGATCTGTTCGAGATCGACACCGAGGCGGGGACGCTCCACGTCACCACGCTGGGCCCGCATAGCGCGGGGCAGCAGCCGCTTCACGTGGTGGCGGCCGGGCGGTGGCAGGCGGCGCGACCGCACGGCGCCTATGCCCTCGTCGCGTGCACGGTGGGGCCGGGCTTCGAGTTCGCGGACTTCGAGATGCTCCGCGACCTGCCCGAGGCGGCGGCAGCCGTCGCGCGAGACCATCCGGGCGTCGCCGATCTCGTGTGACCCGGTCCGCCTCGGCACCGAGGCGGGGTGCCGTCACCCGCCGACGGGCGGACGCTGGCGATGGAATCCCGTCGCGCGCTGGAAGGCATGGGCGGCACGGAGCGGCGTGTGGTCCGCGTAGAGCCGCCCGACGAAGGTGATGGAGTGCGGCTGGCGGCGCGGATCGCCCGCCTCGGCGCCCTCCACCGGGAAGAAGCCGCTGGGCACGCACACCGCCGGATGGCCCGTCAGATTGGTCAGCGCGAGTTGGCCTCCCGCGAAGCTGGGCGAGACGAGCGCATGGACCTGCTGGAGCGCCGCCTCGGTCTCGTCCACGAGCCGACGGCGGATGCGCTGCGCGTTGACGTACTCGACGGCGGGGATGAGGCGGCCGTGCCGGAAGGTGTTGGGCCACGCGAACCGTTCCTGGCGCACGAGGTCGTCCACGCGGCCGGAGCGCGTGAGGCCGTCGAACGCGGTGGAGGCTTCCACGGTCACGGTCAGGTCCATCACCGCGCCGACCTCGGGCCCGCTCGGGAGGGCGATCTCCACCAGATCGGCGCCGAGGTCGCGGAGGACGTTCAGCGTCTCGCGGTCGGCGTCGCCGCCGGGGCCGTCCGCCTCGGTGAAGAGGTCCGGGACATACCCGAGGCGGACACCCCGCAGGTCGTCGGCGGGATCGAACGGGAAGCCGAGGTCGCCGTGGACGGTGTCTACATCGCGGATGGCATCGAAGACGAGCGCGGCGTCTTCGGCCGAGCGCGCCATGGGGCCCAGCTTGTCCAGGCTCCACGACAGCGCCATCGCGCCACGCGTGGGGACCCGCCCAAAGGTCGGCCGATGACCGGTCACGCCGTTGCGCGTGCTCGGGCTCACGATGGAGCCGTAGGTCTCGCTCCCGATGGCGAACGGCACGAGCCCGGCCGCGACGGCCGCGCCCGGACCCGCGCTGCTTCCGCTGCTGCCCTGCTCCACGTTCCAGGGGTTGTTGGTTCGTCCGCCGAACCACACGTCGCCCCACGCGAGAGCACCCAGCGTGAGCTTCGCGACGAGGACGGCGCCTGCCGCGTCCAGCAGGTCCACCACGGCGGCATCCTCGGGGATGACCTGCTCGCGGTAGGGCATCGCGCCCCAAGTGGTCGGCGCCCCGACAGCGGAGAGGAGGTCTTTGGCGCCGTACGGGATGCCGTGGAGAGGGCCGAGATCGAGGCCGCGGGCGAGGTCGGCGTCGCGCTCGCGGGCCGTGCGAAGCGCACGCTCTTCGAGGAGCGATACGGTCGCCTTGAGTTGCGGATCGAACCGCGTCAGCCGGTCGAGTGCCATCTGCGTCAACTCCACCGAGGAGACGCGGCGGGCGCGAAGCAGCACGGCCAACTCCGGGATGCTCGCGAAGGCGAGATCGGTCTCGCTGGGGCTGGAGGTCACCCGCGTCGGGAAGCGGACGGTCATGCCCTCGCGCGGGGCGGGCGGCAGCGGCAGGTCCAGCGTGAGGATCGGCACGACCGCGTTCTCCGGTTCCTGCTCGCGGATCGTCCGGTAGCCCTCCAGACGACCCTGCACGTCAGGCAGCATCATCTCGCGCTGCTCGGGACGGAAGCTCAGCCCGATCACGGCCTCGGCGTGCGCGAGGTCCTCCGTGGTCAGGTCCGCGAGGGCGCCCGCCTCGGTACCGAGGCGGGAGGGAGGCGGTGCTCCGGGCGCGGCGGCGTGGGCGGCGAGCGGGGTGGGCAGCACCGTGGCGGCACCGGCGGCCGCACCGAGGGCGAGGAAGTCGCGGCGGGAGGGCATCTGCGGAGGGGGCAGGGGGGTGCCAGACTACCGAGAGCGCAGAGCGAGCGCAGGCGCAATCCGACCGCGTGTCGCCGCGCGACCCGTTCCGCCCCAACAAAACACGGCCCCGATCTCTCGATCAGGACCGTTCTGCGCGCCGGGGAGGATTCGAACCCCCGACCTCAACATCCGTAGTGTCGCGCTCTATCCAGCTGAGCTACCGGCGCAGGCTCATCAAGATAGAGAGCCGTTTGCCAGACCCCTTATGAAGATGCGTGGGAAGGAGTGTCAGGGTGCGGTGAGCGCCCAGAGGTGGCGAACCGGCCCGTGCCCGCCCCCGAGGCCAGGGGCGTGACGCATCGCCTCGGTGAGATAGCTCTTCGCGCCCGAGACGGCGTCCCGGAGCGACTCGCCTCGCGCCATGTACGCCGCGATGGCCGAGGCGAGCGTGCAGCCGGATCCGTGCGTGCTCGTGGTGTCGATGCGCTCCGAGCGCACGAGCGTCTCGCCGTCGGCGTCGGCGAGGACATCGACCGCCTCGGTCTCGCCGTCGAGGTGGCCGCCCTTGACGAGGGCTGCGCGAACGCCCATCGCGCGAATGTCAGCAGCGGCGCGGCGGGCATCGTCCAGCGTGCGGACCTCATACCCCAGGAGCGCGGCGGCCTCGTGCGTGTTGGGCGTGATCACGTCCGCGAGCGGGAAGAGCGCGCGACGGTAGGCGTCCACCGCCTCGGGCGCAAGGAGCGGGTCGCCGGAGGTCGCGACCATGACCGGGTCCACCACGACGGGACCGAGGCGGAGACGCTCGATGGCCTCGGCGACGGCCGCCACGATGGCCTCCGTCGCGAGCATCCCGGTCTTGACGGCGCCCACCTCGAAGTCGTCGGCGACGGCCTCAATCTGCGCGACGACGATCTCCGGCTCCAGCACGGCCACCTCGGTGACGCCCCGCGTGTTCTGCGCCGTGATGGCGGTGAGGGCGCTCGTCCCGAAGACGCCGAGCGCTTCGAAGGTCTTGAGGTCGGCCTGGATTCCGGCGCCGCCGCCGGAGTCCGAGCCCGCGATGGTGAGGGCGACGTGCATGAGAGACAAGAGGGAGGGACCAGAAGGTCCTCGTTCCGCCGCGTCGCGTCAACCGAAGCCCCCGTAGAGACGCCTCACCGAGGCGCCTCTCTGACACATCGCCACCCCGACCCGCCTCGGTGCACGGTCGGATGCACCGAGGCGGGATCAGCGGGCGAGCGCCGCGAGGTACTGCTCCACGGCCCGCGCGATGCGGTGCGCGTCCAGCAACCCGGAAAGCACCGCAACGCCATGCGCGCCCGCCTCGTGGCACTCGGCCACGCGGCTCGGGGTGATCCCGCCGAGCGCGAGAACCGGGACGCCGGGCGCCGCCTCGGTGGCGTCGCGGAGGAGCGCGAGGCCAGCGGGCGTGGTGTCGGGGTGGGTGGCGGTGCGGTAGAGGGGGGAGACGGTCGCGTAGGCGGCCCCGGCTCGGGCGGCCTCGGCGATCTCACGGGCCGAGTGCGCCGAGAACCCAACCAGACGACTGTCCCCGTCACCGAGGCGGACGGCCTCGGCCACGGACGGCCCCCGCGTGCCGACGTGCAGGTCGGCGCGAAGCCGCCGGGCCGCCTCGGTGCGCGTGTTGACGGAGAGGCGAACGCCGGGCCGCACATCGCGAAGGCGCTCCGTGAGCCGCGCGGCGGCCCGGAGGAACGTGGCGTCGTCGGCCGCGTGGTCCCGGAGCATGACCCAGCGGACGCCCGCCGCCACCGCCTCGGCGGTGCGCGTTCGAACGGTCGCGGCGGTCTGCGCGAGGGGACCCGTGCCTCGCCCGCTCGCGAAGCCGTCCGCGATGAGAAGGAGCCGGGGCAGGTCGCTCACGGGCCGAGGTCGATGCGGCCCTCTTCGGGGGTGCTCGCCTCGGCGTAGAGGCGTCGGGGGATCCGTCCCGCGAGCCGCGCCAGCCGCCCGGCCTCGACGGCGTGGCGCATCGCAGCGGCCATCTGAGGCGGACGCTCGGCACCCGCGACGGCCGTGTTGAGCAGGATGCCGTCGTAGCCCAGTTCCATCGCGAGGGTGGCGTCGCTGGCGGTGCCGATGCCCGCGTCCACGACGAGCGGGACGTCCGGGAGCACCTCGCGCAGGATGCGCAGCGCGTACGGGTTGGTCAGCCCCATCCCGCTTCCGATGGGGGCGCCGAGCGGCATCACGGCGGCGCAGCCGATGTCTGCGAGGCGGCGGGCGGTGATGGGGTCGTCGCCGCAGTAGGCGAACACCTCGAACCCGTCCGCGACGAGCGTGCTCGCGGCCTGCACCAGTTCCACGGCATCGGGGTACAGTGTCTCGTCGTCGCCGATGACCTCAAGCTTGATCCGGTCGGTCTCGAGCGCCTCGCGGGCGAGCTGTGCCGTCAGGACCGCCTCGCGCGCGGTGAAGCACCCGGCCGTGTTGGGCAGCAGGTGCACGCCCAGGTCGCGAAGCGCACCGAGGAGGGTCGCGCCGCCGCTCTCGGTCAGGTCCACGCGCCGCACGCCGACGGTCACCAGTTCCGTCCCGCTGGCGCGGACGCTGTCGAGGAGAGACTGGAGGCTCGGGTAGCGGCTCGTCCCGAGGAGGACGCGAGACCGGAGTGTGAGGTCGCCTACCTCCCACGTGTCGTCGGGCTCCGCCTCGGTACCGAGGCGGGAGGGCGCCTCGGTGTGCCGTCTGGGGTCCTGCGCTGTCATCCTCCCTGCGAGGCAGTGATGATCTCGACGCGAGCCCCTGCGGGCACAGTCGCCTCGTCCCAGAGGGCGCGGCGCACCACGCGGTCGTTCACCGCGACGGCCACGCCGGGCAGGTCGGGATCTCGACCGAGATGGGCCAGGAGAGCGCGGACGGTGAGCCCCTCGGGGGTCTCGCGGT
>JBCCPW010000117.1:0-8907 GCA_039024735.1 Bacteroidota bacterium | reverse complement strand
GCGCGGCCCATCCGCTCCCTCCGATGACCGAGTTCCTGTTCTGGGCCTCCGCGGCCGTCCTCTTCTACACCTACGTCGGCTATGGCCTGCTGGCGGCGCTCCTCGTCCAGACCCGAGGCGAGCGCGCCCCAGCAGCGCCGTACGCCGGCGGAAACTGGCCCGCGCTCACGGTCGTCGTCGCGGCTTGGAATGAGGATGCGTGGATCGGCGCGAAGGTGCACGACACCCTCGCGCAGGACTACCCCGGCGACCTCCGCCTGCTGGTCGTCGCGGATGGCTCCACGGACGCCACCGCCGAGATCGCCCGCGAGGCGGGCGCGGAGGTCCTCTTCGAGCCTGAGCGTCGCGGCAAAGCCTCTGCCATGAACCGCGCGATGGCGCACGTCACGACGCCCCTCGTGGCCTTCACCGACGCCAACGCGATGCTCGCGCCCGGGGCGCTCCGCGCGCTCGTCGCGCCCTTTGCCGATGCGGAAGTCGGCGCCGTCGCGGGAGAGAAGCGGGTGGACACCGCCGCGAACGGGACAGCAGGCGAGGGCCTCTACTGGCGCTACGAGTCCACGCTGAAACGGCTCGACTCACGGCTGCACTCCGTCGTGGGGGCAGCGGGCGAGTTGTTCGCGCTCCGCTCGGATCTCTACCAGCCCCTCGAAGCCGACACGCTGCTGGACGACTTCGTGCTCTCGCTCCGCATCGCGCAATCCGGCTACCGCGTGGCGTACGCGCCGGAGGCCGCCGCTCTCGAAGGGCCCTCCGCCTCGCTGGAGGACGAGTGGACGCGGAAGGTGCGCATCTGCGCGGGCGGCTGGCAGTCCATGGTTCGCTTGGGCGGGCTGCTCAAGCCGTTCCGGCACGGGCTGCTCACGCTGCAGTACGTCTCGCACCGCGTCCTCCGCTGGACCCTCGCGCCGGTTCTGCTTCCGCTGGCGCTGGGGCTGAACGCCGTCCTAGCGCCGGGCTCTGCGCTCTACACCGCGCTCCTCGCGATGCAGGTCGCCTTCTACGCCGTCGCCGCGCTGGGGTGGATCTGGCGCGACCGCGAGGTGCCCGTCCGGGGCTTCCGGCTGCCACTGTACGTCGTGTTCATGCACGCGGCGGTGGCGCCGGGCGTGGTGCGGTTCCTTCGCGGGAGCCAGTCGGTGAACTGGGTGCGGGCGCGGCGGGCGGCCCGCTAGCCCCGCCTCGGTACGTCCGTGGACTCACCGAGGCGGCCGGGCTCGTGCTCGCGAAGCCACCGGCGTCACGTGCGGCTGTTTACCGACCCGCAGCCCAGGCAGCCATCGTCGGGAGCAACTCTTCCAACGTCATCCCTTCCGGACGGGTGGCCGTGAGGCGAGCCAACTCGGCCTCAAAGGCGCCGAAACGGACGAACCCTCGGCCACGCTCCATGAACCGAGTCACGCGTGCGCGGGCAGTCTCGGTGGCAGCTTTCGGGTAGTGCGCGTCCACGTAGGCGAGGAAAACGGCCCACGTCATGTACTCCGCAAACGTCGCGTACGGATCGCGGTAGCCGAGCGCTTGATTCCATACGTCCACGTCGGCCATCGCGGCACCGACGGCCTCCGGATGTCGGTCCATCGCAGGGTTGACGTACATGTGGTCGTACTCGGTGAAGAGCATCCGGCTCATGATGATCTCGCGCCCGTTCTCGAAATCCGGCCCCTCGCCTGCGAGAATGTCCGGTGCTGGGACGAACGCGACAATCTCGCGATGGTCACCATCACGGACGGCGGTGACGTTGTGCGTGCCGTTGGTCAACGGAGAAAAAACAGTCACGTAGCTCTGCGTGCGCTCGGCGAACTCGGTTTCCAGCCAGTCCCACATCTGCCGGACGGGTACGAGAGCTTCAATCTCGGCCCGCATCCGGTCGTATTCCGTCGCGTGGTCCGCGTAGAACGCGCGGAAGCCGGTCGCCGCCGCGAAGGCCTCCATCTCGCCGACGAGCGCTGCCAACCGCTCGTTGCCGCGCCCGAGCGAGCGGTACACGGAGTCGGGCATGATGCGGTCGCCCTCGAAGCGGAAGGCGAGTCCGTTCTGCCGAACCGGCACGAACTCGTCGTCGCGGATGACGGCTTCTAGCCCGGCAACGAACGGGTGGTCCGCGAAGGCGCCGAAGTGCTCCATCACACGAGCGTGGTACGCCCCTCGCTTCCACACAAGCGCGTTCGTGGAATCGCGCCCAGAGGGCGTGAGCGCAAAGCCGACGTTGACCAACTCGTACACCTCGGGCACGCCCACCCACGACGTACCGCGACGGACCTCTTGGTAGGCATCGGAGAAGTGCACCTCTTCCGGTGCCCAGATTCGAAACTCGACCGCCGTAGGCGAGGCGAGACCGAGCACTCGAACGCGGTGCACCCCTGGCGCCTCCGGCCGGATGCGGAGCGTGTCGCGCGCGCCCGCCAGCGCGAACGAGAGCTGGATGCCCTCGTAGACGAACGGGGCGTTGATGACGTGAACGGAGTCGTCCGCTAGCGCGAGCGGGATGCTCCACGAGACTTCTGGGATGAACAGGGCGACGGAATCGGCGTGCGGCTGCCAGTCGCGCGTGTCCTGAGCGAACGCGAGGACGGGTACGAAGGCGAGGAGGACGAGCAGGCGCATCGCAGTAGGCATGGGAACATTCGAGTGACGCGCCCATCCCGCAGACGGTTACACCCCGCTCGGGTAGCAGCTTGTCTCGCCGGAGCGTCCACCAGCCGACCTGCTCTGTCCACCTCGGCACTTTGGTGGGCGTACTGAGGCGGGTAGGGTCAGCCTTCCGTTTCCTTCGGTACCTCCGGTCCGACGGTCGCGCGGATCAGGTCGTAGATGCGATGGAGTTTGTCCGTCCACGAGGTCGGCTCGCGGTAGCCGTGCGGCTCAACCGGCGCCAGCGCCAGCTCCCAGTCCCGCTTTCCCAGTTCGATGAGCCGCTGGCTCAAGCGGAAAATGTCCTGCGGCTGGACGTTGTCGTCCACGAGCCCGTGTGTCATCAGGAGTGGGTCCACCAGGCCCTCGGCGAACTCGATGGGCGAGGAGCGCTCGAACGCCTCGGGGTCCTCCACGGGCGTGTTGAGGATGTTGCGGGTGTCCGTGTCGTTGTAGTGCGCCCAGTCCGTCACGGAGCGGAGCGCAGCGCCCCCGCCGAAATGCTCCGCCTCGGTGAAGAGCGCCATCAGCGTGAGGAAGCCGCCGTAGGACCCTTCGTGGATCGCGACGCGCTCTGGATCGATCCTGAACGCCTCGCCAACCCATCGCGAGGTGTCCACGTAGTGCTGGAGATCGCGCCCGCCCATGTGGCGGTAGATCGCCGTCCGCCAGTCACGCTAGTAGCCTACCGAGGCGCGGTAGTCCACGTCAAGGACGAGGTAGCCGTAGTGGTCGGAGATGGCGGCCATGATGACCATGGCGGGCATCTGGAGGCGCGGGTAGCGTCGTCCCTGTGCGCGGCGGGGATCCGGGACGGTGGCGAGGTGCTGGAGAAGGATCATGCACAGAACGTAGCAGCCCTGCCCTACAGGTCCGTCCAGACCCCATCCTCGCAGTGGGATGCTGGGGGCTCTCTCTGGGAAGTGCCCCTGCTCGAAGCGCTGAGGAAAGGCAGACTTGGACCTGTTCGGTCTGGAACTGACGGCCCGGACGGTCCCCGCCTCGGTCCCCCAAAACGAAAAAACCGGCCACTGCGCGAGGCAGCGGCCGGTTGGGGTGGGTCGTACTGGATTTGAACCAGTGACCTCTGCCATGTCAAGACAGCGCTCTAACCAACTGAGCTAACGACCCTCACGGGGAGACTCCGAGGAGCGGCATCAAAGATAGAGCGCGAGGCTAGAAGGCAGCAAGACGGCTCGCGGGCTCCGGTGTGAAACCGCCGTGCGGTTCCCGTGCCCGGATTTCAGATGTACCTCGCGGGCGGACATCCTTCTCACATCGTGCTCCTAAGCGTTCAACGGACCTGTACCCAGATCGAGCCCAACGACCGATGGTCCGCTTGCCCCGTCTGCCGATGCAACAAAGCGCCCATCTGTACGGGGCGTGGGGCAGGGGAGGGGCCCCGACTGGCACAGGCTTTGGTACCGGGCCGCACATGGTTCATCTCCGTCCCCGCCTCCCATCGCGCCCGCACGTGGACCTCACGGACGTGCTGGCTCATGCCGCACGCGACGCAGACAGTGTGCCCGGGATGGAGGCACAAGTGCCCTGGCAGTTCCGCAGGGCCAGTGCGTTGGAAGCCGGACTCCTGGAAGGCCTCGGCGACACGGATCAGCAGTGGATCCTCGTGACGTGTCGATGCACACGGGGAGACCAAACGCAGGAACGGGCGTTCACGGCCGTGCAACGCTATCTGCTCTCCCTCGCGGTCGCGGGCGTGGAGGCCACCTGGATCGGGTCCGGCTTTCCCCCTGAGTTGGACCTCCACCTCGGTGCGGACGACGGAGGGGCCCTCCTCGGTGTGATCCGAATCGACCTGTAGCGTACAGGCACAGGTCGGCCGTTCGCCTGGGTGGACCCACGGCGCAGGGCGCGCGTTGGGGGTCCATGCCCCACGTTGTGCTCCACCACTCCCATCCCTGGGATGTGTCGCCCACCGAGGCGGTCGAGGTCCAGCGGCGCCTGGCCCCGCTCGTTCGCGAGGCGCCGCTGCCGGACGTGCGGACCGTGGCGGGGCTGGATGTCAGCGTGCGCGACGACCGGGTGCGAGCGGCGGCCGTCGTGTACGACGTGTCCACCCGGAGCGTCGTGGACCACGCCATCTGGGAGGGTCCAGCCTCGTTCCCGTACGTTCCGGGCCTGCTCTCCTTCCGCGAACTGCCCGCCCTCGTTTCCGTCCTCGAACGCCTTCGCGAGCCCCCCGGTGTGTACATGCTCGACGCACACGGACGCGCGCACCCTCGGCGGTTCGGACTCGCGTGCCACCTCGGTGTGCTCCTGGATGCGCCTGCGCTAGGCGTCGCGAAATCGCTGCTCGTCGGGCGGCACGGACCCCTCGCAGAGCCCAAGGGCAGCACGTCCGACCTGACCCACCGAGGCGAGATCGTGGGCTGTGCCGTCCGCACGCGCGAGGGCGTGAAGCCCGTCTACGTCTCGGTCGGCCACCGCCTCACACTCCCGGATGCGGTCCGTCTGACCCTCCACCTCGCCGAGCGCTGGAAGCTCCCCCAGCCGACGCACCTCGCGCACCGGTTGAGCTACCGGGGCCATCTGTGACCCGCCCATTCCCGCCTCGGTCCCGAGGCGGACCGAACGAACGGGCCGCCCGACGCCGTTTCCCTCTTCTGCACCGACTGGACCCATCATGGACGTGATCGCTTCCTCCTCGCCGTCTCCCGGCGTTCCCGAGGCGTTTGAACATCCGCGCGGCATCTTCTGCAACCGCACGCTCAACCTCCGCAAGATCGAGGCGGTGGGGTACGACATGGACTACACGCTGGTCCACTACCACGTCGCCCTGTGGGAGGAGCGCGCCTACGCCTACGTCCAGCAGGGCCTCGCGGCGCGAGGCTGGCCGGTGGAGGATCTCGTCTTCGACCCGGACCTCGTGGTCCAGGGACTCGTGGTGGACACCGAGACGGGAAACGTGGTCAAGGCCAACCGCTTCGGGTACGTCAAGCGCGCCTTCCACGGCACGCGCGAGATGCCCTACGCCGAGATGCGGGATGCGTACCGGCGCACCCTCGTGGACCTGCACGACCGCCGCTGGCGGTTCATGAACACGCTCTTTTCCATCTCCGAGGCGGGCATCTACCTGCAACTCGTGGATCTGCTGGACCAGGGACGGCTCCCGGGACGCATCGGCTACGACGATCTCTACGGGATCGTGCGCGAGACCCTGGATGCGGCGCACGTTGAGGGCCTCCTCAAGGCGGAGATCCTCGCCGATCCCGACCGCTTCGTCGCGCTGGACCGAGAGGTGCCGCTCGCGTTGCTGGACCAGAAGCAGGCCGGAAAGAAGGTCCTGCTGATCACCAACTCCGACTGGGACTACGCCGCCCCCATCCTGGCGCACGCCTTCGATCCGCACCTGCCCAACGGGATGACGTGGCGCGACGTGTTCGACCTCGCCATCGTGGGTGCGCGGAAGCCTGCGTTCTTCAACGAGACCGCGCCCGCCTTCGAGGTGGTGTCCGACGAGGGCACGCTGCAACCGGTCCGGGGGCCGCTGGAGGAGGGGCGGGCGTACGTCGGCGGGCACGCGGCGCTCGTGGAGGCCAGCCTGGGCCTTCGCGGCGACCAGATCCTCTACGTCGGCGACCACGTGGACTCCGACGTGCGGGTCTCGAAGCGGCTCAATCGGTGGCGTACGGCGCTGATCCTGCGTCCGTTGGAGGAGGAGATCGAGGCGATGCAGTCCTTCGAGGCTGACCAGGAGCGGCTGCGGACCATGATGGCGCGAAAGGAGCGTCTGGAGGCCTACGCCTCGGCCATCCGGCTGGAGCGGCAGCGCAACACCTCGGGGTACGGCCCCCAGACCGGACGCGACCCCGACGCTCTCGGCCGGGAGTTCGACCGCTTGCGCGAGGCGCTCGTCGCGCTGGACCGGCGCATCGCGCCACTTGCGCGGGCCTCCTCGCGCCTCGTCAACGACAACTGGGGGCCGATCCTTCGCGCGGGCAACGACAAGAGCCTCCTCGCCTCCAAGCTCGAAGCCAGCGCCGACGTGTACACCGCTCGCGTCTCCAATTTCCTCCACTACACACCGTTCGTGTACCTCCGCAGCCACCGGGGCACGTTCCCGCACGATGTCCCGCTGCCTCAGCACGACGGCCTGGAGCGCGCCGCCGACGCAATGGGCGTGGACGACTTCGCCGACGCAGCGGATTGACGGTCCCCGCCTCGGTGCGGCGGGGAAGCCACCGAGGCGAAGAACGGGCTGCTCGCGACCGAGTTGCGGGGCGAGATTCCGCCTCGGTGCCGAGCCGTGTTCCCGAGGCGGACCCCACCGAGGCGGGCGCATCCAGTCAGTGTCCGCGGCTACGAGGTGGCGCGAGCCAGATCGGCGCGCGTCTGGTCGGCCGCCTCGCCGTCGAGGTGGGGGAGGGCCCCGCGAAGGAGCGCCGCCGCTTCCGCTTTTCGGCCCTGAAGGAGCAGACACGTCCCGAGGGCCGCCTCGGCCACGGCACGTTCGCTCTCGTAGCCTTCGCGCGTTCGGTAAATCGCGATGGCCTCGCGCAGCACCGCCTCGGCGTCTCGCAGGCGCCGGGCTTCGATCCGCACCTGCCCGATGGTCACGAGGCCGTCGGCGATGTACGGATGGCCCTCCGGGAGTGTCGCGCGGTCGATGGCGTGAGAGGCCGTCAGCGCGGCCTCTGCGTCACCGAGGCGGCCGAGGTCCTTCAGCGCGAACGCCTGATTGTAGAGCGTCGTCGAGACGGAGGGGTGCTCCGGCCCGAGCGTCTCCCGGTACGTCCCCAGTGCCGAGTCGAAAAGCGGGAGGGAGCCCTCGGCCTCGCCGACTTCGTGGAGGAGGCTCGCGAGGTTGCTCTGCGTGTTGGCGACGAGCGGGTGGACGCCCAGCGCGGCCTCCCGGATGGTCAGCGCCTGCCGGTAGTGGCTGGCGGCCTCCTCGTACCGACCGAGGAGGTAGAGGTTGGCCCCGTGGTTGTTGTGGGCCTGGGCGACCTGGAGGTGATCCTCGCCGTACGCCTCGCGGTAGAGGTCCAGCGCCCGCGCGCTGAACGCGACGGCCTCCTCCGTGGCGCCGTCTCGCTCCACGCTCGCGAGCATGTAGCCGATGTCGTTGACGGCCTGCGCGATGGCGGGATGCCCGACCTCGTGGCTCGCCTCGGCGAGCGCGAGGGCGCGGCGGTAGGCCTGCTCCGCCTCGGTGTACTCGCCCCGGAAGTTGTAGGCGCTGCCCAGCGCAGAGTAGGCACGGCCCGATGCCGCCGTCTCGATGCCGAGCGAATCGTACAGACCGGTCGCCTGAAGGGAGAGGTCGTAGGCACGGGCGTAGTCGCCGAGTTGACCGTTGAGATGGCTCAGGAGGGTCGCCATGCGGGCCTGAAGCACCGGACGGTCGGCGAGTCCCTCCACTGCCGCGGCGCCGCGCTCCACGAGGAACGAGCGGACGGACATAGAGTCCAGGCGGCCCGCATCCGCTGCGAAGGGATCGCGGTCAAACATGTCGGCCATGAGGTCGGCGACCTGGGCGGCGGTCTCCGCCTCGGTGCGGGCGCGGTCGCGCTCACGCGCGAGGCTCGTCGCGTACACCGCCGTCAGGCCGATGACCGCTACGAGAGCGACACCCGTCGCAAGAACGCCCACGCGATGCCGCGCCACAAACTTCCGCGTCCGATACGCCCGCGAGGGGGGGCGCGCCGCGATGGGCTCATGGGAGAGCCAGCGGCGAAGGTCGGCCGCGAAGGCCTCCGCCGAGGCGTAGCGCTCCTCGGGTGCCTTGCGAAGGGCCGTCAGGCAGATCGTGTCGAGGTCGCGGTCGAGCCCGGCGTGATGGGTGCTGGGAGCGGCCGGGGTCTCGCGGAGGATCGTCTGCTCCAACTGGTGGGACGATCCCGGGTCCGGGAACGGACGCTCGCCGGAGAGCACCTCGTAGAGCAACAGCCCGAGGCCGTAGACATCGGTAGCTGTCGTGGGCGGCTCGCCTCGGACCTGCTCCGGTGCCGCGTACGTCCGGGTCATCGGGCGGTGACCCCCCGCGCTCGTCAGATCGAGGTCGGTCTCGGCGTCGAGGATTTTCGCGATGCCGAAGTCCAGGAGGACGGGGCGGAGGTCTCCTGCGGACGTGCGCGAGACGAGGACGTTGGACGGCTTGAGGTCCCGGTGCACCACGAGCGACTGGTGCGCGGTGTGGACCGCCTCGGCGACGCCCACGAGAAGCCGCACGCGATCCTCGATCCCGAGCCGAGGCGAGACCTCGGTGATGGGCTCGCCTTCGACGAAGTCCATCGCCAGCCACGGCCGCCCGTT
>JBCCPW010000116.1:0-8918 GCA_039024735.1 Bacteroidota bacterium | reverse complement strand
GCGAACGTAGTCGACCTGCGACTGCACGATGAGGGCTCCCACGAGAAGCGCCACCGCGCATCCGAACTGGGCGATGACGAGCCCCGAACGCAGCCGCGTCGTGCCTCTCGGGTGGCGGACCATGCCCCGGAGGGACAGGGCAGGCTGCTGACGGGCGACGAGGACCGCCGGATATCCCCCGGCGATGAGTCCCGTCAGGACGACCAGCCCGATGAGGAGAAGCACGCCCGGAGGACCGGATCCCACGACAGACGACAGGTCCTGCCCCACGATCTGGCTCGCCCACGGCAACGCCCCCGCCACGAGGATCAACGCGATGACCAGCGCGACCCCGATCTGCACGTACGTGTCAACGAGGGACTCGACCATGAGCTGGGACCGCTGGGCGCCCACAGAGCGCCGGATCCCGGCCGCGCGGACCTGGGTGCTCGCTCGGGCGACCGCGAGGTTCGCGAAGTTGATGCACGCGAGGAGCAGCACGATCAAGGCCATGGCCGACAGACCGTAGACCAGAGCGATAGACCCCATCGCGCCGGGCTCCCCCTCCGGTTGCGGCTGGAGGTGGATCTCGGTCAGAGGCTGGAGACGGAGAGGCGACGCCTCCTCGTCGGCGGGAATCGAGCCCGTCGCGGTGGCGGCGATCGCGTCCGGATCCGCCTCGGTGGCGAGCCGGGCGTAGGTGTACACCCCGGGCCAGTCGAACTGCGTCAGCGGCCCGTACTGCCCCTCCAGCGTTGAGATCGACGAGAGGACGTGGAGGTCGAGGTGCGAGCGTCCCGGCGCGTCGGCGAGCACGCCCGTGACGGTCAGAGGCACCTGGTTCGGCTCGTTGTAGGCGTCGTACATGGTGATGACCTGCCCCAACGGATCCGCGTCTCCGAAGTAGCGGCGGGCCACCGAGGCGGAGAGAATCGCCGTGCCCGGCGCGGCGAGCGCGGTCTCCGGGTCGCCGACATCGAGGCGGAACGAGAACACGTCGAAGAACGACGGATCGACGTAGCCAAACGCGGGCTCCACGAAGACGGCCTGCTCAGCGTCCGGCCCCTCCGGCACGGTCAGTCGGCGCTCCTCCGGTACCACGCGCGTGGTGGCCTCGACGCCCGCGCTGGTCTGGCGAAGCAGCTCGGCATGGGCGCCGCCCGTCCACGCGGACCCGCCTCGGTCCAGGTCCTGAACGACGCGAAACGTCCGGTCTGCATCGGCATGGAACCGGTCCACGCTCCACTCGCTCGCGACGAAGCACGCCATCAGCAGGCACCCCGCGAGGCCAATCGCGAGGCCGACCACGTTGAGGACGACGTAGCCGGTGTGGCGACGCATGCGGCGGGCCGCGAGGGAGACGTAAGTCGAAAGCATGGGAGGAGAGGGGTTACTCGGCCCGGAGGGCGCGGATGGGGTCGGCCGTGGCCGCGCGCAGGGCGTGCGTACTGACCGTTGCCAGGGCGATGAGGAGCGTGAGTGCGCCTGACACGAGGAAGAGACCTGCGGAGAGCTCGGCGCGGTACACGAAGACCGACAGCCAGTCCCGCAGGAAGAGGTAGGCCATCGGGGCGCCGATCAGGAAGGCGATGCTGACCAGCGCCGCCGACTCGCGCGAGAGGAGACCCACCAGAGATGTCACGCTGGCGCCGAGCACCTTGCGGATGCCGATCTCCTTCGTCCGCTGCTCCGCTGCCAGCATCGCGAGGCCAAAGAGACCGAGGCAGGCCACCAGCACGGCCAGGAGCGAGAACGCGAGGAACATCTGGCCCACCAGACGCTCCGCGCGGTACATGGCTGCGAAGTGGTCGTCGAGGAAGAACGAGTCGAAGAGGTAGTCTGGCGCGACGGTGGCCCACAGCGCCTCCACCTCGGCCAGCGTCCCGGCCAGGTCCGCCGAGCGCAGCTTCATCATCGCGTAATCCCTCGCCTCGGGGTCGTACTCGATCAGCAGCGGGCCGATCTCGGTGCGCATGTCCGCGACGTGGAAATCCTCCACCACCCCGACGACCTCGACCTGGCCCTCCCCCGTGCCCATCGTCTTGCCGATGGGATCGTCCCATCCCAGATTGCGTACGGCCGCCTCGTTGAGGATCACGCTGCGCCCGATGTCCGACGGCCGGTCCCAGGAGAACGAACGTCCGGCGGCGAGTTGCAGATTGAGGACCTCCGCGAAGGCCGCATCGGCCTTGAACCACTCGAAGATGATCAGTCCCGCCTCGGTGCCGTCCTGCCCCTCCACCTCCGAGGCGGGGAAGAACCGAACACCCGAGGTGAGCCCGGGCGCGGAGAAGGCGAGGCTGACCTGCTCCACCCCATCAATCTGCTCCGCCGCCTGACGGAAGGCCTCGCCGCTCGACGAGAGCGCAGCCCCCGCCTCGATGACGAGGGTTTGCTCCGGGTCGAACCCGAGGCGGGTGTTCTGCACGAAGTGGAGCTGCCGCAGGATGCCCAGCGTGCAGGCGATCAGAACCACCGTCGCCGCGAACTGCCCGACCACCAGAACCTTGCGGACCAGCGTTCGCGAGGTCATCCGCGCCGTTCCACTCAGGGACGACACGGGCCTGACCGTGGAGAGCACCAGCGCGGGATAGCCCCCCGCACCGAGGCTGAGCACCACGACCACCCCGACGAGAGCGGCCCAGAACCCGGGCGCCCCCAGCGGCAGGGCCATCGGCCGCGACATCCACGTCCCGAACCACGGAAGCGCCACCGCCACCAGGAGGAGCGCGAGCACGAGCGAGAGGGCGGTGACCACGAACGACTCGCTGAGGAACTGCCGCACGAGTTGCCCCTTCCCGGCCCCGATGGCCTTCCGCACGCCCACCTCTCGCGCCCGCCTCGCGCCTCGCGCCGTGGCGAGGTTCATGTAGTTGATCCCCGCGATGAGCAGAATCACGAGCGCGATGGCCGAGAAGAGCCACACGTAGCGGATGTCTCCCTGGGGCGTGATCTCGTTGGCGGCGGTGCTCCGCAAGTGGATGTCGGTCACCGGGACGAGGTGCGTCTCGGCCTCGAAGGCCGTCTGCTCCTCGCGGGCACTCTGCCGGGCCACCGCCTCGGTGAGGCTGGCGGCGGTCGTCTGCGGATCCACGTCCTCACCGAGGCGGACGTAGGTGCTCGCGGTCTGGAACCAGACGGGGTCCGCCTCGGCCCGGTAGATCGAAGCGAAGGACGCCACGATGTCGCCTCGAAGGTGAAGGGCGCGGGGCATCTCGCGCATCACGCCGATCACCTCGAAGGTCTCCGCAGGAACTCGCGGGTCGGTTCGGATCTCGATCTCACGTCCGATGGGATCGGCCTCGCCGAACACGACGGCGGCTGTCGGCTCGCTCAGGACCAGCGTCTGCGGACGGGCGAGTTCTGCCGCGTCCCCGGCCACCAGATCCACGTCGAACAGATCGAAGAAGGCGGGCTCCGCGTAGAGGAACCGGTCCTCCTTGAAGCGGAGGTCGCCCGCAGTCACCACGGGGCTGTCCGCACTCGTGACCCGGACCACCGCTTCGAGTCCGGGCACCTCGGGAAAGATCCGGTCCGCAGTGGGCGCCTGAATCGCGGCGACGCGCTGCAAATCTCCGCCCGGACCCGACTGCCAGTCCTGCTCCACGCGGTACAACCGGTCCCCCTCGGGATGCGTCGTATCGAACGACAACTCATCGAGCACGAACAGCGCGATCAGCACACAGCACGCGAGGCCCGTCGCGAGGCCGATCACCGAGAGAGCGGAATAGCCCGGCTGGCTGATGAACTGGCGAAGCGCAAGACGGAGGTCCGAGAGAAGCATGAGGCGCGGAGGCGGTCCGCCTCGGTACCGAGGCGGGATGTGGGTCAGGACGCGTGGTGGACGGAGTCCCGGAGGACGTGCCCGTCGAGCAGTTCGACCGTGCGGGCCCCGTAGGCGACCCATCGGTCCGAGTGGGTGACGTGCACCACCGTCACGCCGTCGTCTTCGTGAGCGGTGCGGAGAGACTCCATGACCACCTCGCCCTGGCTCGAGTGGAGGTTGCCGGTCGGCTCGTCGGCGAGGAGGAGGCGAGGCCGGGCGGCGATCGCGCGGGCGACCCCCACGAGTTGCTGCTGGCCTCCGGAGAGTTCGGTCGGGTAGCGGTGGGCCTTGTCCTGCAGCCCGAACCGCTTCAGCGCGTCCGCCGCGCGTGCCGCGCGCTCGTCGGCGGGCACCTTCTGGTATCGGAGGGGCTCGGCCACGTTGTCCGCCACCGTGAGGTCACCGAGGAGGTGGTAGGCCTGGAAGACGAACGCGATGGCCTCGCGGGCGAGCGCGGCTCGTGCCCGGTCCTTCATCGCGCCCACGTCACGCCCTTCGAAGTGGATGGTGCCCGAGGTGGGCCGTTCGAGCAAGCCCATCAGGTTGAGGAGCGTCGTCTTGCCCGAGCCCGACGGCCCGACGAGGGACACGAAGGCACCCGCCTCGATGTCGAGGTCGATCCCGTGGAGGACCGCCTCGGTGCGACGCCGGGAGCGGTACGCGTAGGTGACCTGGCGGAGGGAGAGAAGCGGATCGGACACGAAGCGGGAGGGAACGGGTGAGTTCCGAGGCGAGACTACTCGGGGCGGAGGGCGCGGACGGGATCGGCGGTGGCCGCACGGATGGCATGGACGACGACGGTGGCGGCTGCGACGAGGAGCCCCAGGCCGACCGCCAGGCCAAAGAGATCCGGCCCGAGGGTGATCCGCTCGGCAAATCCGTCCAGCCAGTGGTCCACGATGACGTAGGCCAGCGGGACCGCCAGGACCACGGCGGCCAGGACAGGACGTAGGAAATCGGACACGAGGAGCCGCACGATCCGGGTGGCGGAGGCGCCCAGCACCTTGCGCACCCCGATCTCCTTTCGTCGGCGCTCGGTGGCGTGCGCCGCCAGCCCGAGGAGTCCGAGGCACGCGATCCCGACTGCGAGCACCGTGAACCATGTGGTCAGGACCCCGAGGCGGGCCTCCGACCGGTAGAGGGCATCGAACTGGTCGTCGAGGAAGGCGTACTCGAAGGGCCGATCTGGGGCGAACGCGGCCCACGCCTCCCGCATCGCGTCCAGCGACGGGCGCGGATCGCCCGGACCGAGGCGGACGGCGACGACATCGTTGTAGTACGTCCCAGGTAGGAGGTGGAAGAGGACCGGCCGGGGCGCCTCGCGGAGCGCGTGGTACTGGAAGTCTCGAACCACCCCGACGATCTCACCGGCCTTGGACTGCTGGCCATCCAGGTAGTAGTCCAGTGTGAGCCGCTCGCCGACAGGCTCGCTCCAGCCGAGCGTCCGCGCGGCCGCCGCGGTGATGATGAACCCACGCTCGGTGTCGCTCGGGAACGCGTCGTCGAAGTCACGGCCCGCGACGACCTCCAGCCCAAGGGCCTCGCGGAACTCATGCCCGACCGTGATCACCATGATCTCGAGGCTGTCGATGGCGGCGCGCTCGGGGATGATCTCGAAGGACGCGTACCCATCCTGCATCCCGGGGACACCGGACGAGGCGGAGACGGCCTGGACGCCCGGCACTCGGCGCAATGCTTCCTCTAGCGTCTCGTGGCCGATCTGGGCCTCCTGATCCCGGAGCGGGAGCGTCACGACACGCTCTTTGTCGAACCCGAGACGATCCTCCCGGAGCAGGTCGAGTTGGCGGTAGACCGCGAGGGAGCCCACCACGAGGGCCATCGAAAGGGCGAACTGAACGGCTGTGAGACCTCGCCGCAGCAGAACCTCCGAGGCAGGGCCGGTGGATGTCATCCCGCGAAGGGTCTGCACCGGCTGGAATCGAGAGAGGACAAACGCCGGGTAACTCCCCGCGATGAGACCCGTCGCGAGGACGAGCGCACCGAGGAGGAGGACCTCGTCAACGCCGAGGGAGAGGGTGAGGGATGTTCCCGTCACGTTGTTGAAGGCCGGGAGGGCCATCGCGGCGAGCCCCATCGCCAGGACGCCTGCCAGGACGGCCATCACCATCGACTCGCCGAGGTGCTGCATCGCGAGTTGGCCGCGCCCAGCCCCAATGGCCTTCCGCACGCCGACCTCTCGCGCTCGCTTGGCCGCGCGTGCCGTCGCGAGGTTCATGAAGTTGACGCAGGCGATCCCGAGCACCCCGAAGGCGATGAGGGTGAAGAGGCTGACGTAGGCGGCGCTCCCGTTCGGCTTGAGCTCCGCCTCGCGCTGCGAGCGGAGGTGAATGTCGGTGAGCGCCTGGACGGTGAAGGCCGGGGGCGCGTCGGTGTAGCGGTACCCGTTGGGCCGCGACGCGACGAGATCGGGGAGGTCGGCCTCCAGGGTCTCCGCAGGGGCGCCCGCCTGGAGGAGGCCGTACGTGTAGACGCGAGGGTGCCACCAACTGTCGTGGTACGGCATCGTCGTCTCCAGCGACGAGAACGATGCGAGGAAGTCGACGGCGAGGTGGCTGTTCGGCGGGACATCCTCGATCACGCCCGTCACGGTGAAGTCGAACGGCCCGTCCTCTCCGCGAATCGTCAGCCGCTCTCCGAGAGGATCGGCGTTGCCGAAGTACCGCTCGGCGGTGGTGCGCGTGAGGACGACCGACATCGGCCGATCCAGCGCCGAGGCGGGCTCTCCGGCGCGGAACGGCATCGCGAACACCTCGAAGAAGGTGGAGTCCGCGTATGCGAACCGAGGCTCCATGAACCGGCGGTCCGGCCCGGCGCTGACGAGCACCTCCGCCGGGAAGAACCGAGCGACCTGCTCTAGGTCCGGGCTGCCCTCGGCGAGGACGGGGGCCAGCGGGACGGGCGTGGTCGCGAGGTGAGATGTGCCCGCCTCGGTGGCATAGTCTTCCACGATGCGCACGATCCGGTCGGCGTTGTCGAAGAACCGGTCGTAACTGGCCTCATCGCGGACGTGGAGCAGAATCAGCGTGCAGCACGCGAGACCGACGGCGAGACCGGCGATGTTGAGTCCCGTGAAGAAGCGGTCGCGCCGAAGCACGCGCAGCGAGAGGGTGAGGGTGTGCCTGAACATGAGGGGCAGGAGAGACGCCGCCCCCTCGGTGAGGGCGGCACCGAGGCGGGACTAGTCGGGGCGGAGGGCGCGGACGGGATCGGCGGTGGCCGCGCGGAACGCCTGCGTGCAGACCGTGGCCGTCGAGACGGCGAGTACCAGCAGTGCGACGCCGGTCACGAGGCCCGGCCCGATGGTGGTGCGGTAGGCGAACTCCGTCAGCCACTGCTCCATCAGCCAGATCGCTACCGGGATGCCGATCAGGACGGAGGCGCCCACGAGCACGACGGTGTCGCGCGTGAGCAGTCCCATGACCTGCGCCACCGAGGCGCCGAGCGCGCGCCGAACGCCGATCTCGCGCCTGCGCTGCGCGGCGGCGTGGGCTGCGAGCCCGAAGAGGCCCAGGCACGCGATGGCGACGGCGAGCATCGCGAAGAGCCCCACCACCTGCCCGACCCGCCGTTCCTCAGCGTAGAGGTTCCCGAAGGCCTCGTCCAGGAAGACCGGCTCATACGGCAGCGCGGGCGCGAACTGCGCCCAGACCTCCTTGACGCGTCCGAGCGTTGCACCGGCCTCCTCCGCGCGGACGCGGAGCGTGAGCGTGCTCTGGTACAGCGGCATCGCGGAGATCGCGAGCGGCTCGATGGCGGATTGGAGGCCGTTGGTGTGGAAGTCGCGGACGACACCCACGACCGTGCCCTCCAACCCCCAGAAGGCGGCGGGTTTGCCCAGCACAGCCTCGGCGGAGGCGTATCCGGCCTCGCGGAGCGCCGACTCGTTGAGGAGGTACTCCGCGAGCGAGGAGTCCGTGGTCGCCATCCGAGGCGTGCGCCCCGCCAGCAGGTTCAGGCCGTACACGTCGGGAAACTCTGCGTCTGCGATGAGGAAGCTGAACGACACGTCCTGGGAGGTACCGTCGGGCCCTTCGATCGCGCCGCCTGCGGTGGCCTGGCCTCCCGCCAACCGGCTCATGGACGACGTCGCGCGTTCGACGCCAGGAACGGCCTCCAGCGCTGTCTTGAACGCCGTGATCTGCTCGGCGACGGCTTCGTCGCCCGCGAAGTCGAGCGTGACCAACTGCTCCGTGCTTCCCTCGGGACCGAAGCCGAGGCTCTGGGTCTGCATGTACCGAAGCTGGTCGAAAACGGTGGCCGTGCCCAGCAACAGCACGACGGTCACGGTGAACTGGAAGACGACGAGACCTCGCCGGAGCGCCGTCCCCCGCTGGCCCGAGGCGAACCGTCCGCGCATGGCCTCGATGGGCCGGAAGTGCGACAGCACGAGCGCTGGGTAGGCCCCCGCCAGCAGCCCCGTCGCCACGGCCAGCGCCGCGACGGCGGGCAGCCCCCAGTCCAACGCGAGGAGCGAGAGCGTCTTGCCCGTCACGGACTCGGTCCACGGCACGAGCGCCTGTACGAGGGCCACGGCGAGTGCGAGCGCGACGAGGCTCAGCAGCACCGCCTCAACGAGGAACTGGACCACCAGGCCTGCACGACCGGCCCCGAGGGCCTTCCGCACGCCCACCTCGTGCGCCCGCTCCAGGCTGCGCGCGGTGGAGAGGTTGGTGAAGTTGACGCACGCCAGCGCGAGCACGAACAGGCCAATCGCGGCGAGAATCCAGAGAGTCGTGGTGTCGTGGCGGCCTGGGCGGCCGGACCGGAGGCGTGCGTCCAGGAGTGGGACGGCGCCGAACTCGAGCTGGCGCTCGTCTGCTTCCAACTCGTCTCCGATGCGCACATCAACCATCGAGGCGAGTTGCGCCTCGAAGCGCTCCGTGGTCACGTCGGGCCGCAGCTTGACGTACGTGTCGAAGGCGAACGCGGACCAGTTGTCGTACATCCACTCGGGCGCATCCATGGTGGTGCTGGAGATCAGCGCCGAGAACTGGAGCGTGGAAGCCGTCGGGACGTCCTCCATGACGCCCACGATGGTCAGGGGCCGCGCGGTACCGTCGACGATGTTGAGGCGCCCGCTGCTGCCGTCCAG
>JBCCPW010000115.1:0-8920 GCA_039024735.1 Bacteroidota bacterium | reverse complement strand
GACGGACCGTCTCGATGTAGGCCGGGTCGCGGGCGTCGTCGCCGAGAGCCTGGCGGAGATCCGCGATGGTGCGGAAGAGCGAATCGTCAGAGACGACCGTGTCCGGCCAGACGGCCTCGAACATCTCGTCGCGCGTGACGACCTCGCCCGGAGCCTTCGCCAAACGGAGAAGCGCTCGCATCGTCCGGTCGGTCAGCCGCGCCTCGGCGTCCTCGCGGACGAGCCGGTGGCGGCGGGGCTGGACGAGCCAGTCGGCGAGGTAGAAGTCGTGCTCCACGAGGGCGGATTCTAGCGGCCTGCGGTCAGATTCAGGGGCGCTCAGGTGCTTTTCAGGTGGGGCTCAGGGCGGGAGGCGAGATGCTCCGCAGGTTGCCCCAGACCCCCGGGTCGGCCTGAAATCTAGACCGCCGGGCCGTCCTCTTCACGCCCATCCGCGGCCCCCTTGACGGACGCACACCCCCGCCATGGAATACCGAGCCTCCGCCGACATCCGGGCCACACCGATGGTCCTCTGGGCACTCCTCACGGACGCCGAACACCTTCCGACGTGGGAGCCCGACATCACGCGCATCGAGGGGCGGATCGCGAAGGGCGAGCGGCTGGTGGTCCACACCGCCTTCAGCGCTCGCGCCTTTCCCGTGACCGTCACCCGCTTCGTGCCCGGCCGCGAGATGGTGTGGACAGGCGGGATGCCCCTCGGTCTGTTCGTCGGCGTGCGAACGTTCACGCTAGAGGCGCTGGAGGAGGGCATCACGCGCTTCACGACCTCCGAGCGCTTCAGCGGGCCGCTCCTCCCGCTCATGCGCCGACGCCTCCCGGACCTCCAACCCTTCTTCGACCGCTTCGCCGAGTCGCTCCGCGAGCGCGCCGACGCCTCGTCTATCTGACCCCACCCCTCATGCTTTTCCGATCCCTCGCGCTTTTCCTTCTGGTGACCCCGCTCGCCTCGGCCCAGTCCCCCGTGGAGACGGATACCCTCCCCGAGGCCGTCGTCGCCTTCCTCGGCGGCGACGCCGACCAACTCGACTTCGGCACGGCCAACCCCGATGGCCCCGATGCCTTCGACGAGTTCGGCGCGTTCGTCGGCGTGTGGCGGACGGAATCCGTCGTGACGGTCAACGGACAGACGTTTCGAGGCTGGCCCGGGACGTGGGCGTGGCGCCACGCCATCGGCGGGTATGGCATCCGCGACCTGTTCCACCAGGATGAGTCCGACCTCCCACCCCCGGCGGTCGGCTTTGGGCGCGACAGCTACCTCCTCACGACGCGTGTCTTCGATCCGGTGATCGGCCGCTGGCGGGTGTTCTGGATTGGCAACGCCAATGGGTTCAACGACAGCCCGTCGGGCGGTACCTATGAGGCGGTCCGCGACGGCGACCGGATCGTGATGACGAAGCCTGCCGAGCCCGGACAGCCACTCTCCCGCGTCGTGTTCTCAGAGATCACGCCGGACTCCTTCACCTGGCGGAACGAAACCTCCACGGACGATGGCGCGACGTGGTCTGCGCCCGTCCGCATCGAGGTCCGGCGCATCCGGTGACCCTTTCCGCCTCGGTGCCGAGGCGGTCGCACCGAGGCGGGAGGCGACACCCGATCCGCCTCGGTGCACATGCTATCCATCCCAAGCGCCTTATCGGACCACTGTGATTCGCTTCGTGTCCCTCGTGCCGTCCTCCGTTTCGAGATGCACGAGGTACACACCGGCCGCCATCGTGTCCAGCGGGACGCGCACGGTGTGCGAGCCTGCGCTGCGTGTTCCGTTCAAGGCCACGCCAACCGTGCGTCCGCTGAGGTCCACGATGGTAAGGCGGACCCGCTGCTCTGACCCGAGGCGGAACGGAACCGACACGGTCCCGCGCGATGGTGACGGGTAGGGGGCGGACAGCGCCGAGGGTAGCACAGACGGCACCCCCGGGGTGCCGACCGCTCCCGAGAAGAGCGGCAGCGTCTCGTACGTCTGGCCGAGCACGGTGGCCGTGTCGCTCACAGGCATCCCGTACCAGTCGGTGAGGACGCTCGCGTAGATCTGCCGGAAATCGTAACGGTGGCGCAGGTCGCCGAACGGGTCAAGGTCGGCCAGGTCTGGCGGCCCGCCGAACATGCCGCCCCGGACGCGCCGCCCGATCAAGAACTGAGGAGCGGCAGCGGCATGGTCGGTCCCCTCCGCTCCGTTCTCCGCGAGCGTCCGCCCGAACTCGGAGAAGGTCATCACGACCACCCGATCCGCGAGTCCGTCCGTTTCGAGATCGCTCAGGAACGCATCGACCGACGTCGCGATTACGGTGAGAAGTTCGCTGTGCCGCCCGGCTTGGTTGATGTGTGTGTCGAAGCCGTCGATCGCGGTCGCGTAGATGCGCGCTCCGAGGCCGCCTCGGATGAGCCGCGCCACGAGCGCAAGCTGGTCGCCGAGGTCGTGGTCCGGATGGTCGGGATAGGTCGTCTGGTTCGATCCCGCGTCGAGGGCGCTCTGGAGGGCCGTGCCGTAGCGAAACGATTGGTTGGCGAGAGTGCGCACGTAGGCGATCTCTGCGCCGTACGTCGTCGCGGGGGCTGCGTCCGGGTCGTAGCGCGCTCCCCCCTCGGCGAGGCGCTCCAGCGTCTCCGGGTTGCTGAACGACACGCCAGTCCCGCCCGCGACGCCCCGGAACATCTGCCGTTCGCCTCGCACCTGAACGCCCAGGGGCGACGTCTGTTGGATGAGGTTGGGATAGCTTGTCTCCAGCGTCCGTCCGGGCCATCCGCTGCTGAGCGTCTGGTCGGCCCCGCTGGCGGTCACCCAGACATCGGTGCCCCGAAAGTGGGAGCGGCTTGAGTTGTCGTAGCCGACGCCCTGGACGATGGCGAGGTCTCCGTTCTGGTAGCGGCGGTGCAGGGGCGCAAGGGCGGGATGCAGCCCGAGGTCGTCGGTCAGGCCGAGCACCTCGTTCTGGGTGAAGCCCAGCGTGGGGCGGTTGCGCTGGTAGATGTCATCGCGAAAGGGGACCACCGTGTTCAGCCCGTCGTTGCCTCCGTCGAGTTGGAGGAGGACAAGCACCGTGTCGCCATCGGGCAGGAGGGCGCCATTGGGCCCCCAGCCCGCGAGCACCGAGGGCATCCCCCACGCGCCCAGTCCGTTGAGACCGGCAGCGCCAAGGCCGAGCGTCCCGAGGAAGCGACGGCGCGACCACCGGCTGTGGTCCTGGCCGTGGGCGGTCCCGTCTTCGAGTCGGCGGCCGGTCCGCGAGGCGTGGGCGTCATGGGTCAAGCACATGGGCATGGAGGTGGAGAGGGAGGGCGGTCGGGTGGGGCACTCGGCCCTGTGGAAAGCAGCACGTGGGCCATGCCGCGCTCAGCCGAGTTGGAACTCGGGCAGCTCGCCCAGACGGATCAGGTACTCCATCGCGAGGTCCCGCCGGAGGTCCGCGTTGCCCGGGATCTCGTACCACGGCGCACCCTGGAGGAAGAGCTTGGTGAGGTCCTGCTCGTGAGCGGGCGCGTTGAGGACGGCGTCAGGGACCGGGACGCCGCCCGCGTACCCCCCCGACACCGGCTCGATGCTGGCTTCGGCGAGGGGAACCGCGAGGAGTGCTTTGGCAACCTCGACCGGGAAGCGGTAGAACGACAGCGAGTCGGTGCCGCCGTATGTGTCGTAGACCGCCGCGAGGTCGATGGCTGGAGAGCGAGGCTGGTCGTCCTCGTCGTCCTCGGAGACGAGCAACTCCATCAGGTACTCCAGCCCGTCCCAGCGGGCGGGCAGCGTGTCCGAGTTGAGCCACGAGCGGTAGCCGGGCCAGCCGCTCACGTTGGGCGGAGCGAGGAGCCGCTGCTCCATCCCCTCGCCCGCGATCTCCACGATCTCGTTGGAGGCGAGCGTGTCGAGCCTGGAGGTCTGAGTGCCGAGGACCCGGGCGACGCCTGCGATCAGGTCGAACGGGCCCCGGATCTTCGCGCCGTGGAAGCGAGACGCGTAGAAGTGCGCGCTCGCCAGAAGGGCCTGGAGCGCTGGGGCCGTCTGGAAGTCTGCGTCGGCGAGCACCTGCGCCAGAGACGCCACGACGGCTGCATCGGGCGTCTCGTGGACGAAGCTGCGGTAGAGCCGCGCGGCGATGAAGTGGGCGATGGCGGCCGACCGCTCCTCGAACAGGACCGTGATCGCTTCGTCGTAGGTGAACGCCCCCGTGCGGCCCAGGAACGTCTTGACGCCGCCGTCGAAGAGGTCCTCGTCGAAGAACGACGTGAACGGCGGGGCATCGTAGCCGTGGTACTCGGCCACCCAGCCAGTGAGCGCCCGGGCGAGTTCCGGGACATCGTTCTCGGTGTAGTTGGGCTGCCCGTTGGGGTCCTGCGGCCCCATCGTGAAGAGCTCCATCAGCTCGCGAGCGTAGTTCTCGTTGGGGTCGTCCGCTGTGCTCTCCGCCCCGTTGAGAAAGATCAGCATCGCGCCATCCGTGCCGACATCGCGGACCATGTCGCGGAACGAACCGAGCGCGTGCGTGCGGAGGAGCTGCAGGTAGCGATGCGCGAAGGAGGCAAACTCGTAGGCCTCCAGGCTCGTGACGAGGTGGTTGTGCCAGACGAGCACCATCCGCGCGTGCAGGCCCCCGTCGATCATGTCGTGGAAGAACGTGCGCAGGACCTCCTCAACCCAGCGCTCGTTCTGGTCGAAGAACGCTTCCGCCTCGCTGCCGTCGTCGTCGTCTGGCAACGGCATCAGGAGCCAGGTCGGATCGGGTGGGAGTGGCGTGGCTCGTGCCTCGGCCACCAGCACGTGCGCCGCCTCGGTGGGCAGCATCCCGGTGAAGCGGTCCAGCTGGGCGGGCGTCGGACCGAAGGTGGCGCGGCGGAGCAGGTGGGCGGCGTGCGCGCGGCTGAGTGGCTCTGTCGCGGGCGCTAGGGAGCCGGTGAGACGCGCGGCGGGGTCGGGTGGCATGAGCATGGCGAAGGAGACACGGGAGGCGTGGGATCGCGCGGCGACGGGAAGACGCGTGAGGTCACGCCGATGGACAGTCTCAGCGTGCGCGAGCACTCCCGCACGCCTCCATGATGTCTGCTCCCGGATCCGTGACGAACAGATCGAACACGAGGATGAAGGCAGTGGCCCCGCCGTCACAGGCCGTCGTCCGTGAGATGCTCCCATTCACCCCTCGACCCTGGGTACCCGTCACGGGGCGACGATCTGAGTGGCACTCCCTGCTGGCGATGGCATAGCCTTCGCGCTCCCTCGGTTGCCTTCCCACTCCGCGCGCGCCTCGCGCTGCTCTCGTGTCTGAGCCCTCTCGACTGCCCGAGACCCAGGATCGGTCTCCGCGTCTCATCCAGGCCTCTGGGGAGAACCGGGGCGCTCCCCAGAGTCCGCCCCGAGGCGGAGCGACGGCTGAGGGATGGGAGATCGCCTCCTGGGTCTGGCATCTTGCCTTCTGGGTGTTTCTCGTCCTCTGGGGGATCATCGGAGAGATCCGAGAGCCCGAGTTCGGGTTTGTGGTCCTTCACTCGCTGCGCTACTACGGGCTTTTCGCCCTGGTGGCCTACCTCCACCTCCGGTTCGCTTTCCCCTTCGCCCGGAGCGGCCAGTTCATTCGGTACGCGGCGGCTGTGCTGGCCCTCCTCGCCGTGCGGGTCTATCTCCACAACGGAGAGGAGATCCTCTACGTGCTGACGGAAGCGGGCGAGGAGCGCTTCGGTGTGTGGCAGGACGCTCTCAGTGTGGCGGTCCTGGCGGTCCTGGTCAGCGGCGTGGCCGTGGCCATTGAGCACGCGGCGGAGTACGCGAGAGTCGAACGCCAGCAAGCGGCCCGCGAGCGGCTGGAGCGGACCGCGCAGCTGGACCGGCTGAAGGCCCAACTCAACCCCCACTTCCTGTTCAACACACTGAACAGCCTCTACGCGCTCGCGATCGACGGCTCCCCGCAGTTGCCTGAGTACCTCTCCAAGCACGCCGCCCTGCTCCGCTACGCGCTCTACGATGCGGACGTGCCCGCCGTCTCGCTGGCTCAGGACGTTGAGTTCCTGGAGCAGTACGTCGCGCTCGAACAACTCCGCCTGGAAGACGAGGTGGAGGTGGACGTGCACATCCGGGGCTCGCTGGACGGGCTGTATGTGCCTCCCCTCCTCTTTGTGCCTCTCGTCGAGAACTGCTTCAAGTACCTCGACCGCCGCGCCGAGGCGCCATTCATCCGCATTGAGATGGAGGTGGATGCCGACAGCGTCTTGCACCTGCGCCTTGAAAACCGGGCCGTGCCTCCGGGTCCCGTCGAGGCGTCCACCGCGCGGCGGGGTGGCGGCGTGGGGCTCCGCAACGTGCGCGAGCGGCTGGCGCTGCTCTACCCGGGTCGGCATACCTTCACGGCAGGTGCCCTCGCGGACCGGTTCCTCGTAGACGTGACGCTGCGTCTGGCGCCTGTTCCAGCGCTCCTCACCCGGACCCGTCTCGTCTAGCCCTCTACCGCATGCCTGAGACCGACGGCTCTGCACCTGCCGTTGTGCGGTGTCTCATCGTAGACGACGAGCCCCTCGGGCGACGCGCCATCCGAAGCCACGTGGACGCTCACCCGCTCCTGAGCGCTGTGGCGGAGGCTCGCGACGGTCTGGAGGCTATGGCTGTCTTGCGCACCAACGACATTGATGTTGTCTTCCTTGACCTCGAAATGCCCAATCTGGGCGGCTTCGAGTTCGTGCGCGCGCTGCCATCGTCTCCGCTCGTGGTGGTCGTCACGGCCTATCCCGACCGTGCGGTGGAGGGGTTCGACGTAGGCGTGGTGGATTACCTGGTCAAGCCCGTGCCGCGCGCGCGGTTCGCGAAGGCCGCCGCGCGTCTGCTCCATGCTGCCGACCAGCGAGCCAGACGAGCCGCCCCATCGCGCGACCTCTCTCCTGCCGAGACCCTCCAGGCGCCGCTCTTCGTCTCCACAGACCGGGGCGCCGAGCGGATCGATCTAGACACGCTCCGCTACGCCGAGGCGTGGGGCAACTACGTCCGCCTGCACCTTCAGGACCGGACGGTCCTCACGAAGGGACCGCTCTACGACATCGAGGCGGTGCTTCCGGCTGCTGCGTTCCTCCGCGTGCATCGGTCGTACGTCGTTGGGCTGCGGCACGTCCAGCGTGTGTCGGGTTCAACGTTGATCGTGGACGGGCGCGAGATCCCGGTGAGTGATCGGCATCGAAAGGATGTGATGACACGCCTCGGGCTGACGTAGCCTCGTCTCTCGCGATCCGCCCGAGAGGGAATCGGTATCGGCAGGGCCCGCCTCGGTGCCGAGGCGGTCGCACCGAGGCGGAAGTAACCGGACGAAGGATGGTCCCCCCGACGAGAGAACGACGAATGTGGGAGTACACCAACCAACCTCCCCGCTTCCATGCACCGTGTCCTCCCTGGCATGCTCCTGTGCGGCCTGATCGCCCTCGCGGCTCCTACCGCCACCTCCCAGTCCTTCTCCAACAGCAATCCCGGCCCTCTCGCAGTCATCGAAGACATGAACCACGGTCCCCGGGCCACCATTCGGGTCTCCGGCTCCGATGCGGACCATAGCATCGACTGGATCGTCCCCGACGGAGGGTACGTGTACGCCATCGAGATGGGCGAGCGGAACAACCGGCCGTGCCACATCAACCTCAAGTACGCGACCGTCGATGACGGTGAGATGTCGTTCGGAGAGAAAGGCTATGGCTGCACGCCGACCCAGAGCAGTCTCCGGAACGCCGGTCCTCTCTACAGCGAGACCAGTCCCAAGGCGCTCAAGGGCATTCAGGTCTACCAGCGGAACTCGAACGACCGGGTCAAGGGGCTGAGCGTCCGCGCCGTCCACCTCACGAGTGGGAACGGCGTTCGGGTCCGCACCCGCCCCGTCCTGCGGCAGAACAGCTCGAGTTGGGCCACCTACCGCTTCACGCGCACCAACGGAAACGACTGGGACGACATGGAATCGTGCGGCAATCAGCAGGTCGTCGTCGGTGTGCGCATCGAGGTGGACAACCACTTCGACCGCAACCGGCAGATCATCAAGGGGCTCGCCCCCGTCTGCGCCCGGCTGGAGTTCGATCGCATGTAGCGTGCACCCGTGGGTGGCCTCCCTCCCATCGGGCCGCCCGCTGACCAGTCGGCCGTTCCCGCCTCGGTGCCTCGCGGCTGCACCGAGGCGGAGGTCGGCGGCGGGATCCGATCCGGTTTCGTCCCGTCATGGCGCGGCCCCTCGCCTGCCGCCATGTCCGCCGCCGCTCTCGTCTACCCGAACCAGCTCTTCGCCGACCATCCCGCGCTCGCAGACACCGACCGGGTGGTGCTCCACGAAGACGATCTCTTCTTCCGCGACGAGCAGTACCCCGCCCGCTACCACACGCTGCGCCTCGTGCTCCATCGCGCCACGATGCAGCGCTATACGCGGAGCCTGGAGCGCGAGGGCCGCACGGTCGAGTACGTCGCCTGGGCCGACCGCGTCTCGACCGGCGACCTGCTGACGCGCCTCGCGAGAGACGGCGTGACGACGGTGCGCGTCTGCGAGCCGGTCGACTTCACGCTCGAACAACGCCTTACGCGTGCCACCGAGGCGGCCGGGGTCTCGCTGGAGGTGCTGCCCACGCCGCTCTTCCTCAACACGCGCGAGGAGAACCGGAGCTTCTTCGACGGCCGGAAGCGCTACTTCATGGCCGACTTCTACAAGCACCAGCGCCGCCGCCTCGGTGTAATGGTGGATGGCGACGGCGACCCGGCGGGCGGGCAGTGGAGCTTCGACCACGACAACCGCAAGAAGCTCACGAAGCAGGCCCTCGCTGAGGTGCCCGCGCTTCCCGCGATGACGCCGGATGACGCGGTGCAGGAGGCCATAGACTACGTGGAGGAGCACTTCCCGGATCACGTCGGCGCGAGCGGACCGCTGCCCTACCCGACGACCCACGAGGGCGCGGCCGACTGGCTCGCCGCGTTCGTGCGCGAGCGCTTCGAGCG
>JBCCPW010000114.1:0-8940 GCA_039024735.1 Bacteroidota bacterium | reverse complement strand
CTCGATGCTCTAGCCGAGTCCCGTCTGACGGAACGAAGCCATAGCCGAGCAGCGCAACCTCAAGATTGGGGACTCGGACAGAGACCGCCCACAGGTCTGATCCCCTGAAGCGGGACATGGGCATCTGAACGGAGCAACAGAAGTCAACCGAGGCGACATCCCTCTCGAAGACCGCCGTGAGAGTATCCCCGTCGGTCCAAACGGGAATACCCTCCTCCCTCCACCGGTCGCGAAGCTCCGCCTCGGTGCTCTCCGTTCGAGCTCGGCACGGGGTCTCCACAACAACCTGCGCCCTCACACAATCCGTTGCTCGGTGGAGCGTGAGGTCAACGTAGTCCAGCGAATCTGGGGAGAGCGAGACGCTGAGGAGCGCCAGTGGGACGAAGAGGAACGTGTGCATGGGTGCCGAGCCGAGGAGCCTCAGTCTCGGCTCTCTGGCGAAAGAAGCCATAGCTGGCGTTCTGAAACGCACTCTCGCGTTCCGACCTGCGACCTGCGAGCACGAGCAGCTACAGCGACAGGCCCAGCCGCTGCTCCAGATGCGCCCGCCGACTCCGGCTCAGCTTCAAGGCGGTCCCGTCGTGGAGGACTGCCTCGTACTCGCCGCGCCCCATATCGCGAAGCTCGCGTACTCGGTCCAGGTTGACGATGGTCGATCGGTGGATCCGGATGAACCGTTGGGAATCGAGCCGATCGTCCAATTCGCGCATGGCGATGCGCACGGCATGCCGTTGCCTACCGACATGGAGCAGCGCGTACGGCCCGTCGGCCTCTACCCAGTCGATCTCCTCCGCCCGCACGAGCAACACCCGACCACCCCGCCGCACTGGAAATCGCTCCAGTGGCCCGGTCCCGGACAAGCGGGGTGTGTATCCGCCTCGATGAGTTTCCACAAGACGGGTGTACGCCTCGCCCAAGTGCGACGCCTGCTGCTCCCGGATCCTACGCTCCGCTCGCGCAAGGACGGCCTCGAATCGGTCGTCTCCGAACGGCTTGAGTAGATAGTCCAGAGCATGAGCCTCGAACGCTCGCAACGCATACTCATCGAACGCCGTGACAAATACTGTGAGCGGCATCGCATTCACCCCAACCCTCTCGACCACCTCGAACCCATCGAGATGCGGCATCTGGACATCGAGGAAGACGAGATCGGGTGGAGCGGCGCGGATGGCACGGATGGCTTCCTCTCCGTCGGCCGCGAGGTGGACGAGTATCCCGGGACGTCCCGTCAGCAGACGGCGAATCCGTTCCCGACCAAGGTGCTCGTCATCAACAATCAGGACCGTCATGCCGGGAGCACCTCGGGCGGCTTTTCGTCGTGCGAGAGGGTACTCGGTACCGGGATATATGGAGTCGTGATGAGACTTCGCGTCCCTCCGCCCGGTCTCGCTTCCACCCGCAATCGGGCGTCGTCTCCGTAGAGAGCCTGGAGACGGGCTCGTGTGTTCCGCAGACCGAGTCCATCGCGACGATCAGGAGCCAGACCCGCACCGTCGTCCTCAACGACGAGCCGAACCTGTTCCCCATCCCGCTCCACCCGAACCTGAACGTGACAGGTGCGACTGACAGCCGACACTCCATGCATCAGCGCGTTCTCGACGAGAGGCTGCAACAGCAACGTCGGAACCATCGCGGCATGAGCCGATGGATCCAAATAGACCGAGACGAAGAGGCGATCTCCAAACCGGCGCTCTTGGAGGTCGAGAAACTGCTCGATCCAGTCAATGTCATCGTCCAAACGAGTGGTCGTCTCCTCCGATTGGGCAAGCGTGTGCCGGAGGAGATCGCTGACGTCGGCTAGCATCTGACGGGCGTCGTCCGGACGCCAGTCGATCATGGCCGAGATCGCGTGGAGGGTGTTGAACAACGCGTGGGGGTGAAGCTGCGACTGGAGGGCTGCGAGCCGGGCGTCGGCCAAGTCCCGTTCCAACTGGCTGGCTCTGAGCATGAGCGCCGCTTGCTCGCGCTCCTCCTCCCGACGTCGGGTCCAGAGATCGAGTGCGCCCCCTGCGCCGAGAATGACCCCGTACATCACGACATGCCCGGACAGCGTACGCGCCACCTGACTCGGCCAAATCCGAGCCGCCACCTCGGGGGAGAGCAGTACGGGACGCATCCCTTCTCCGGTGCCAAGGAACGCGTAGACCGACGAATAGAGGAGGCCGACGCCGAGCGCCAGCGCAAGGTGAATCGCAAGAGTCCGCCCGAAACGAGAGCGGCGAAAGGGCACGCGACGGCCACAGTAGACGATCAGCGGGGTCAAGAGGGCCCAGCCGAGGTTGGGCAGCACCTCGAACGTCAGAAAAATGGAGAGCCACGGCACGTCCGCTCTATCCCCCCGCATGCCCTCACCAGCGGTACCATCGTTCACGAACACCATGGCGGACTCGGCACGGAGGGCACCGACGACCGAGAGGACCGCCCACACTCCGAAGGCAAGCGCCCACAGGTGTCGACCCGTGACAAGGGAGGCCGGAAGGCGTTCGGAGGTACCCATGGGATCAGAATACGCTGCTCCCCTGCGACCGCTTCCGCCTCGGTGCGCTTGTAGCACCATCGAGGCGGACGGATCACGGAACCCGCACGACGGTCTCCGCCTCGGTGCCGTGGGGCACCACCGAGGCGGGTCGCCTACCGGATGACCGTCACGGGCGCGCTGACCGTCCCGGTGGGCGTGACGAGCCGGACGAGGTACACCCCCGACGCCAGCGCAGGCAGAGCCACGCGGTGCTCGCCCGCTCGTGCCTGCCCCTCCATCACGACCGCCACCTCGCGGCCGAGCGCGTCGTGGACGGTGGCACGGACGAGGCCCGCCTCGGGCACCGATAGCCGGACGACCGCGCGATCCCGGCTCGGGTTCGGGTACACGCCCACCGAGAGGGCGACCACGTCGTCGTCTGGCGTGGGCTCACCGGAGACCGCGGCGGCCTGCGCGGGCACCAAGATCTCATCGGCCGCGTGGTCGAAGCGCAGCGGACTCTGGAGCAGGATCGACCCGAAGTCCGAGATGACGCCGCGCTCCTCCGTCACGCCGCCCGGGTTGAGGAGGACCTCGCCCCCGATGACGTACACGTCCTCCGCGTCCACGTCGAGCACGGTAGAGCCTGCAGGCGCATCAGAGCCGAGCGCGAGAGGGGTCCCGCGCGAGGTCAGGATGACCGTCGCCTCGGTGCTCAGAGCCCCGTCGGCCTGAGAGACCGCGCGGATCGTCATCGCGCTGGTGCCCGCCACGCCGATGGTCGCCGTGACCGTCTCGGTGACGAACCCATCCGCCTCGGTCTGGACGGTGAAGGTGCCCGGACTCGTGACCCAACCTCGCTCATCCGAGATCGTCACGTCCAGCGCGTCGGTGCCCACGAGAGGGCTCGCGAACCGAACCACGATCTCGACCGGATCGGTGACGCCCGCCTCCACAACGTAGCGGTCGGGCGAGACCACAACACCGAGCGGTCCCGAAAGCCAGCCGGAGGCGTCCACGCCTGCCGAGATGGGATCGCCGGAGCCTGGACCCGCTCCGCCGGGGCCGCTCGGGTCGCCCCACCAGTTTTCCGTCGCGATGACCGTCGCGCCTCGGCGCGAGGCCCGGTTCTGCGTGTCCTCCACCTGCACCCCGAGACCCGTCCCGATGAGGTCGTTGAGGCGGAACAGCGCCTGGTCGAGATCGCCCTGGATCCGCACCCCCGCGCCCTCGCTGCCCACGATCTGGTTGCGGATGCCCAGCAGGGACCCATTGAGGTGGACAATCGCATCCCCCAGCGCGTCCCCGATGGTTCGTTGACCCTCGAAGCGGTTGCCGTCCAGCGTGACCGCCGAGCCCTGACTCAGCAGGCCCGTCCCATGCCCGAAGATGCGGTTCAGCGACAGGCTCAGATTCCCAATGCCCTGCGCGGCGATGGCCGTGATGCCGTTCTCGCGACGCGGCTCTCCGTCTGGACCGAGTTCCCCGAACGCGCTGTTGATCAGGGCCATCGTGCCGAGGTCATCGAGGTCGAGCCCGGCCGCCTGGCTTCCGGCAAACGTGAAGCCATCGAAGAGCACGTCGTCGGTCTGGTTGAGCGACGCGCCCCGCCCGCCGTTCGCGAGTGCCGCGAACACGGCGTCGTCCGCGAGCGACTCCGGGGGCGACGCCCCAATCCCGACGCCGAACCCGAAGACTCCGCTCGACCCGAGGACCGAGAGGCCATCGCCTCGGGCCCCGTTGACGAACACGTCTTGGAGGACGCTCCCCGGCGGTCCGTCGAGCAGGCGGCCCATCGCGATCTGGGTGCTGTTCGAGATGTCGATGCCGTTGCCCTGCGGCCCGAACACCCCGCCCGCGTTCAGGACCGGCCCGAAGAGAGAGCCGACCCGGAGGCTCGGCAACTCGATGCGCGAGGAGTTCAGGATCTCGATGCCGTGCCGTCCGCTCGGCCCGGCCACGATCTGGCTCAGGCGCCCGCCCGTCACGCGGCTGAGGCAGAACCCGCTCCGGCCGTTCGGGAGCGGGATCGCGGACCCGCCCGCAGGACGCACGAGGTCGCTGATCAGCCGGTTCGCGGAGAGTGTGATGAAGGTCGCCGCCTCGGACGCATCCAGCCCAGCGGACTCCGGCGTGAGGTTCTCGAAGAGGAAGCCGTAGTGGCCGTTGCTGCCCGAGACGACCCGTTCCGCCTCGGTGTCTCCACCGAGGAGGGCGCCGACGCCATTCGCGAGGTGGAGCCCACTTCCCAGATTGCCGATCCCCGCGAACCCGCTCGGCGTCGTCCCGAGGTGGGCGTTGAACAGGCGGAAGGCGCTCGTGCCCGCGCCGGAGGCGAAGATTCCGGCCTGCGGCTGATCGGGGTCTCCGCCGTTGTTCGCGATCACCGTCGGCACGCCCATCGCGCCGATGGTGACGCGGGGCGAGTTCGAGATCCGTAGCCCGCCGAAGGGGTTGCGGAGCTGCTGGAGCAGCGGGTTCGGCAGCGCGACCACGTCCGGCGTGAGCCCCGCCCACAGGTTGGAAACGCGGACCTCCTCGGAGTCCTCCACGTCCATGAACCAGCCGCCCGTCGCCCCGCCCTGCACGGGGTCATCGGCCGGATTCAGGGAACCGACCGTGATGCCGATGCTCTGGTGGACGCGCACCCCGCTCCCCCCGATGCGCCCGATGTGCGACGCGCTGCTCAGCACCCGGCGGCGCATCCCGAGGCGGAGACCCGTCATCTGGATGTTCTGCGAGGCCTGGATCTCGATCCCGTTCTGGCCGGCGTCCCCGATCAGGAGGTTGCGCAGAATGGCGTTGGTCACGCCCACGAAGCAGACCCCGTTCTGCCCATTCGGACGCGCGACGGGCTCTACACCGAGCACGTCGATGAGGCCCGCGGTGACGTTCAGCAGGCCGATCCCGAGGCGGCGCGGCCGGGCCTGGACCGCCTCGCCCGCCCGCATCGCGCGGATGATCGCGGCGTTGCTCTCGTCCCGCACGTAGATGCCGTTGCGGATGTTGCCGAGCACGGCCACTCCGATGGAAAGGAGGCGAGAGGACCGCCCCTGGTCGTCGGATCCGATCTGGGCGTTGGTGCCGCCGGAGACGTGAATGCCGTCGCCGCCGTTGCCGAGGCCATCCGTGCCCGAGACATCCGAGCCGACGATGAGTTCATCGAGGCGGGCGCCGTCGCCGCTGACGATGTGGATGCCGTGGCGCCCGAAGCGCGTGATCATGAGCCCCCGCACGATCACCCCGTCCGCCTCGATGCGGAGTCCATCGGTCTGGGCCCCGGTCCCCGCGCCGTCGATCCGCACGAGCGGGACCGCGTCCGTGCCCGGCTGCGATTCGCCGTCGATCGTCAGGGGGCCGCGAATGGCGGGAAGCGGGGACCCGACCGCGATGACGAGATCGGTGGGATCGAGGTCGAACCCGATGCGGTTGGCGCCGGGCTGGACGTTCGCCTCGGTGAGCGCCGCGCGAAGGGTGCACTGCGTGCCGGGCGAGGCGAGATCGGTGTCGCACACCTCGTCCCCGGCGTCGGCGTCCGGCTCGTCGCCGGAGGTGTTGACGACGAGGGCCGCGTCGAGGTCGGCCCACCACACGCGACGGTCGTCGGCGGTCTCGAATTCGCCGGTCCCCGCCACGTAGCGCCCGTCGAACGACAGTCCCGCCGGAGGCCGGTCGATCTCGAAATCACCGAGGTCGGTCAACGCCGCGAGTTCGTCTCCGAGGTTGCTGAACACCCCATCGCGCCAGATCGCGAGGACCCGCTCGCCGCCCACCCGCAGCTCGCCGACTGCGACCCGCCCGTCGCCCGAGACGGCTGTCGCGACGCCCGTCGCGCCGTCCGGCACCGGGAGGCGGTCCACGCCCGAGGCGGTCCAGATCGTCGGCTGGGCGTCGGCCGCGCTGGATCCCGTCGATCCCACGATGACCGCGCCGTCGTCGCTGATGTCCGTCAGGGTGACGAACGCGCGTCCGGGCGGGAGCGGAAGCGGGGTGACCGTCTCGCCGTCCACCCGGAACGGCGTGGCATTGCTGAGAGGATAGGTCCGCCGCCATCCTTGAGCTGGAGGGGAGGACAACGCGATGGCCGTCGCCCCATCGGCGGACGCTCCGACCGCAAACAGCAAGAACTCATCGGTCCACTCCTCCGGGACGGTGTCCACCCACTTGAGGGGTCCGTACGGCGATCCCCAGCCCGGCACCACACGACCGTCCGTCGAGATGGTATAGACGACGTGTTCATCGCTCGGCTCGTCCGGCCCGCCGGGCCCGTCCGGGTCGAAGGAAGGAAACAGCGAGAGCGTGCCGCCGCTCCAGCGGAACGCCTCGCGGTCGCTCCCCAGATCGCGCATCCCGACGATGACGGAGCCATCGCCCGACACATCCGGGTCGCTCGCGTCCACGGCTCCGAACCCGCTCGCCCACTCCAGGTCCCCGCCGACCTGCCATCGAAACACGTCGTACAGACCGTTCGGGCCAAACTCTGTGTTCCCCGATCCGACGACGGTCGTGCCATCGGACGAGAGACGCGTCGCAGCGAAAGTCGCGTAGGACGGAGCGCCGGGAGAGACGACAAACGGCTCGCTCGGTTGAGCGACCGCCGCCGTCGCGAGGCAGGCGAGGAGGAGGACGAGTCGGGGCATGGCGACGTGGAGCAAGGGGGCGCATCCCGCCTCGGTGAGGCTTCGGAGGCACCGAGGCGGGAGGGTCACGTCCAGGAAACGCCTGGAAGAACCGTCGCTCGCGATGCCCTTCCGCACCGAGGCGGAAGCAGGAGGTCACCAAAACATCGGAATCCGGCTCGGGATCGGCTCGCGCCTGGCCGATTTCCCCTGCGGCCCCGCCTCGGTCACCGCACGATCACCAGCTTTCTCGTCTGCACCTCGCCTCCCGCGCGAAGCCGCACGAGGTACACACCAGTCGCGAGGCTCGGCCGCCACGTCGTCTCGTGCCAGCCTGCGATCACCGACTCGCCCTCAACGAGAACCGCGACCTCTCGGCCCCGGAGGTCGTAGACGCGAAGGTCCACCGCAGTCGCCGTCGGCACGCCCCACCGGAGAACCGCTGCGGCCTGGACTGGATTCGGGCGGGCACCCGCCAGCACCACCTCGCGCGGGATAGCGCCGTCGGGACTCTCCGTGCCCACGTCCAAGACGCCCACCTGCTGGGTGTCGCTGTCGTTGGAGGCAAACGCGTCGAAGGCGTTCGATGCCACCGAGGAGGTGACGGTGTAGACGCCCCGCACCGAGCCGTCAAGCACGAGGGTCACGACGACCGCCGCCCCGATGGTCAGGTCTCCCACCTCGCACGTCACGAGGCCCGTTCCCACTCCCGAGCACGTCCCACTCGAAGGGCTTGCCGAGGTGATGGGGGCGTCTGCCGAGAGGGTCACCACCGCCTCGGTCGCGACATCCCCGTTTTCGTTGACGACCACCGCGGCGAATGGGATCGCGGGGTTCGAGGACTCCTCGGGTACCACCAGTGCCGTCGCGAGATCGGCCGTCTCGCGGATCTCGTGGATCACGGCAGGCGTCTCGATGGGCGGGTTGAAATCGAACACGATACTCGCCTCGTTGCGGATCTCGGTGCCTGCGCCCAGGCCCGCCCGGGGGCGCACGCCGAACGTCACGAACCCTGTGCCCTCGGGGTCGTCCACGTTCGGCGGCAGGTCAATCCCGACGAACCGGAAGGTGACGGTCTGGCCTGCGATCTCCACCGAGAAGGTAGAGTCCGAGGAGGTGGCGAGGACCTCAAGTGTGGCCGGGTCCAGGTTCGGATCGAGTTCGTCGGTGATGGTGACGAACTCGGCGTTGGCTGTCGCCAGCGGGAGATTCTCGAAGTCGATGCTGTAGAGAATGGGGTTCCTCGCGTCCGCGACCGGCACGAAGTACCGAACACACCGCGAGACCTCCTCTCCGTCCACGAGGATCGTACCGACCCGGCACCGATGCTGGGGCGTGTCGACCGTCTTGTCGTTGGGATCGGCCGGAGCAGCAGGTCCCCCACAGCTTCCACCTCCTCCACCCGATGGTCCTCCCGGCGGAGGCGGAGGGGGCGTACACGTCCGGGTACCCTGAGCACCGAGGCGGTTGTCTCCCCCTCCAATGGCGGCCTCGATGTCATTGGCGAGTGCCTCGGCATCGGTCTTGCAGGTCTGCTGCGCGGCGTGCAACGACTCGTGAAGGACCGTGGCGCGCTCTCCAGACCCTCTGGCTGCCTGCAACGCCTGGGCCAGGGCCGAGAGGTGCGGCGTCGCAAACGCTCCGGCGCCGATGTCGGCAGCCGGTCCGTCGCCACCGACCGTCCCCACCCGACTGCACGAGGCCGCACTTCCAAACGGGCCGCCACGCCCCACCGCCCCAGCCGCGTCGTAGCCACCGAGTGCCTCGAACTCGTCCACGAGCAGTTGGCGCACGCTCGCTGGCGCCGCCTCGATGTCGACCTCGTGCGCCCTGTGGATGTCGAGGAGGTGCTGCCCCGCCAGG
>JBCCPW010000113.1:0-8947 GCA_039024735.1 Bacteroidota bacterium | reverse complement strand
GGCTGTGTGGTGGACTTCTTCCACCTCGACATCGGGGCGTTCACGATCGCGGGCCGCACGATCCAGGTCTTCCCCATCGGCAACATCGCGGACCTCGCGATCATCGCGGGCGTGGTGGGCGTGCTGCTGAGCCAGAAGGCGTTCCAGCGGTTCATCCTCGAACGGGAGACCGCCGCCCTGCCCGTCCCCACCACTCCCGAGGCGGGACCGGTCGCCACCGAGGCGGATTCGACTCCGCCGACGGCGTAGTTCGGCCGAGGAGCAGCCCGTCGGGACCTGTCCGGTCTTGACGATATGCGCGTGCTTCTCATGGCTCTGCTGGCGTTCCCCGTGACGGTCGTCGCCCAATCAGGGGATGATGAGGTCGTCTGCTCCCTGCCAGAGCAAGATCCCGTGCTGATCGGCGGGCTCGATACCCTCCGGCAGGTCGTGGAGTGACCGCCGGTTCAAGACATCGTCGAGTGCGTCGTGTTTGTCCAGTTCGACGTGGAGGTGGACGGCTGGGTGAACACGCCGCGCGTGGCTCGCGGATGCCGGGCCGACTCGCCTCGCTCGGAAGCTATCAACGCCGCGGCGGTGGCGGCCGTCCGGCGGCTCCGATTCCTCCCGGGCAGGCAGTTCGGGAAGCCTGTTCGGGTGCGCTACACCCTCCCGGTCTGGTATCACACGGGGACGCGTCCGGTGCCCCCGCCTCGGTGAATCGGTCACCGAGGCGGGCGACACGGTGGGGCACACGGCACGCGATTCCCACGGTGTGCCGCCGGACCCGCGGGACATAACCGGCGTTGGAGGGCGCGACCCGTTCGCCCATGCACTTTCTTCACGCGACAGAACTCGCCTTCGACCGCGTCGAGGCGGTGTGGGGATCCGCGGCCACGCGGAGGGCCATCGGGACGGGCCTCGTGGTCTCGTTCGTGATCGCGCTGGTGGTGATCGAGGCGAATCGCCAGGGCTGGCTGCCGGAGTCCATCGCGGGACGCGTGAGCACGAGTCACTTCTCGGCCATCAGCCTGGCGTTCACGGCGTTGTTGCTCGTCGAGGTCATCGAGTTGATCCTGGCCCTCGCGCGGTCGGTGTCGAGATCCGTGGGAGCGCAGTTCGAGTTGTTTTCCCTCATCCTGCTGCGCGAGGCCTTCAAGGAACTCGGCAAGCTGCCGGAGCCGATTGTCTGGACCGAGGCGCAGCCGCTGGTGCTCAACGCCCTCGCGGATGCCGTGGGGGCGCTCCTCGTCTTCGCAGGCGTCGTGGCGTACGTGCGGCTTCAGCGGCACCAGCGCATCACGGCGAGCGAGCCCGAGCAGCGACGGTTCGTGCAGGCCAAGAAGGCCCTCGCGCTCGGCCTGATCGTGGCGTTCGTCATCGCGGCCGTCGACGATGCGTGGCGGCTCGTCGCCGACAACGACCCCTATCCGCTCTTCGAGGCCTTTTTCACGGCTCTCATCTTCGCCGACATCCTCGTCGTCCTCATCTCCCTCCGGTACACGGACGCATACGCCGTCGTCTTCCGAAACGCCGGGTTTGCGCTCGGAACGGTCATTCTGAGGCTCGCACTCGTCGCGCCGGTGGTCATCAACGCCCTCCTCGGGGTCGCGGCGATGGTGTACGTGATCGGGCTGACGGCTGCCTACAACTGGGCCCGGAGCGGCGACATCCGTCGCTCCGGTCGTCGCGGGACCGAGGCGGAGATCGCCACGAACGAGAAAGCGGCGGCCTCCGGAGAGACCGCCGCTCAGGACTGACGAAGGCGCGAGGTCTAGTCGTCCTCGCCGTCGACCGCCTCGGCGATGTCCTCGTACGTCTCCTCCGGGTCTTCCGCCTCGGCGGCAGCCATCTGGTCGCGCAGGGCGGCCAGACCGGACAGTTCGCCCAGGGTGGCGGGACCGGACGAGGCGCGCTGGTAGTCGGTCACCGCACGGCGCTCCTCCTGGAGACGACGCGTCTTCTCGGCACGCTCGGCGTGCTGCTGCGCACGCTCAGCCGCGCGGCGCTTGGCCGTCTGGGAGCAGACGATCTCGCGGTCCTCGCGGTCGAGGCGGATCACCGTCAGTTCCAACTCGTCGCCTGCGGAGTAGGTCTCCGTCGGGCGCTCGAGGTGGCTGGCCGGGACGAACGCCTCCGCACCGAGCGGAAGCTCCACGACCACACCGCCTGCGTTGGTGTCGGTCACGACGCCGGTCGTGGGCGAGCCCTCGGCGTAGATCTCGGCGAACTGGACCCACGGGTCGGTCTGGACCTGCTTGTGGCCCAGCGAGATCCGCCGGTTGGCCACGTCGATGTCCGTCACGATCACGTCGAGCTCTTGGCCCTTCTTGACCACCTCGGACGGGTGCTTCACGCGACGCGTCCACGAGAGGTCGGAGACGTGCACGAGGCCGTCGATGCCGGGCTCCAGTTCCACGAAGGCGCCGAAGGTGGTGATGTTGCGCACCTTGCCGCGCGTGATCGTGCCGACCGGGAAGCGCTCCAGCAGACCCTCCCACGGGTCGGGCTCGAGTTGCTTCATGCCCAGGCTGATCTTCTTGTCGTCGTCGTCGATGGAGAGGAGCTTGACCTCCACGGTCTGACCAAGCTGCACCTTCTGGGTGGGGTGCTTGACGTGCTCCGTCCATGACATCTCGGAGATGTGGACGAGGCCCTCGATGCCCTTCTCGATCTCGACGAACGCGCCGTAGTCCGTGATGGAGACCACGCGACCCTCCACGACCTGGCCCTCGGCGAAGCGCTCGTGGATGTTGTCCCACGGGTGGCCGAGGAGCTGCTTGTAGCCCAGCGAGATGCGCTGGCGCTCCTTGTCGTAGTCGAGGACGACGACCTTGATCTTCTGGTCGAGTTCGAGCACCTCGGTCGGATGCCCGACGCGGCCCCACGAGAGGTCCGTGATGTGGAGCAGGCCGTCCACACCGCCGAGGTCGACGAAGGCGCCGAAGTTGACGATGTTCTTGACCTGGCCCTCCAGCACCTGACCCACCTCGAGCGAATCGAGGATGAGCTTGCGCTGCTCCATGAGGTCCTTCTCGACGAGCGCCTTGTGGGAGATCACGACGTTCCCGTTGTTCGGGTTCGTCTTGACCACCTTGAACTCCATCGTCTTGCCGAGGTACGCCTCGAAGTCGCGGACGGGGCGCACGTCCACCTGGGAGCCCGGGAGGAAGGCCTCCGAGCCGAGCAGGTTGACGATCATGCCGCCCTTGATGCGCTTGACGATCTCGCCTTCGAGGACGGTCCCGTTCGTGTGGGCCTCCTCGATGATGTCCCAGCGCATCCGGTCGATGGCCTTCTCGCGCGACAGGCGAAGCTGACCGCGACGGTCCTCCAGCCACTCCACGTAGACATCGATCTCGTCGCCGATCTCGGGGACGTCCGCGAACTCGTTCTTCGCGACTACACCGTCGGACTTGAAGCCGATGTCCACGACGATCTCCTTGTCGGTCATGCCGACGACGGTGCCCTTCGTGAGGGAGTGCTCGTCGACGTCGCTCATTGAGCGGTCGACCATCGTGATGAAGTCGTCGTCGGAGAGTTGAACGCCATCGCCTCCGGCGCCCATCTGATCGAGTTCGTCGAGCGTGATGGTGCGGCCGAGGTCGGCGCCGGTGTACCCGGTGACCTCCGGGGCAGGCGCGGGGGCCTCGGTAGCCTCCTCTCCGGTCACAGCCTCTGCGACCGTCTCGGCCGCCTCGGTGACTGCCTCAACGGCGCCATCAACGGCCTCCTCGACCGCCTCAGCGACCGCAGCAGCCGTCTCCTGGATCGCCTCGACGGCGTCCTCAACGGCATCGGCGGCCTTTTCCAGAAGGGAGGCATCGTCGTCAGACGCGGCCTCTGCAGCAGGAGCCGTCTCCGCCTCGGGTGTGGCCTCGGCCTCAACAGCCGGTGCCGCCTCGGTGGCCGTGTCGTCAGAAGGGGCGGCCTCAGCGGCCGGTGGTGCCTCGGCGGGAGTCTCCGCAGCCGGTTCGGGCTCGGCTGTGTCGGCGGCCTCCGTGGAGGTCTCCTCAGCGGGAGCAGCGGCTTCGGGAGCCTCCGCGGTCTCGTCGGACGCGGCGTCCGGGGTGTCAGTCTCGGGGGCCTCGGGGGCGATCGCCTTAGCGATCACCGTCTCCTCGGTCTCATCAACGGGAAGGGTCTTGTCGTCTGCCATAGGGATGGGTGGGGCGGCGTCGGCGCTCCGGGGTTGGAACGGAGGCGAGGCGGCTGGCGCGCGCCGGAGGGTTAAGGGTGGTGTCCCGCTCGGAGCGCGGCCTCGCGCGGTCCCGTCGGGGTCTGGTGAATCGGTACAATCGACACCGAGGCCGGCGTCAGGTGGCCAGTGCCTGGGCGGCACGAGCGGCCTGGACGACACGCTCGACCTGCTCGTCCGGCGTCAGTTCCGTCGTGTCGAGCAGGACGGCGTCTGAGGCGGCGCGGAGCGGGGCGAGGGCGCGGTCGGCATCGCGACGGTCGCGCTCGGCGATCTCATCGCGGACCTGAGCGAGGTCCACCGTCTCGCCTCGGGCGGCGAGGTCGGCGGCTCGGCGCTGGGCGCGGGCATCGAGGTCGGCGGTCAGAAAGAACTTGACGGGCGCGTCGGGAAAGACGACGCTGCCCATGTCGCGTCCCTCGGCGACCACAGCGCGTCCGCCTCGGGCCCACTCGTGGGCGACGGCGCGCTGGGCGTGCAGCATCGCGGAGCGGACGGGCGCGAGCGCGGCGGCACGGCTGGCGGCCTGAGCGGCCGGGCCGGTGCGAATGCGGTCGGTCACGTCGTCCCCGTTGAGGCGGACGGCCAGGGCGGCGTCCGCGAGGGGCTCGAGGTCGACCTGAAGGCTGGGGACGAGGTCTGCGGCGGCGGCCTCGGTGAACGGGCGGTCGTGGTCGAGGAACGCGAGGCCGATCGCTCGGTACATCGCGCCCGTGTCCAAGTACAGCCCGCCCAACTCGTGGGCGACCCGCCGCGCGGTGGTACTCTTGCCAGACCCGGCCGGGCCGTCGAGGGCGATGATCACGCGGTGTGGTGCTTTGGGAGCCTTCCAGTATAGGCGCACCTGAGCCTCCTTCCAACGGTCCAGGCTGTGGAAAACCCGTGCAGGCGACCGTCCCCGTTCCTCTCATGCCCACCGTCAACAACGCCTTCTACGACGACCTCGGCGAGACGTGGTTCGAGGGCGACGACCACCCCATCGCGCTGCTCCGGGCGGAGAGCCTCGTCAAGGTGGACTACACGATGGAGATGCTCCACACGCTCCGCCTCGGTCCGGGCGCGCGAGTGCTGGACGTGGCGTGCGGAGCCGGACTCGTGTCGTTTCCGCTCGCCGAGGCGGGATACACCGTTGAGGGGGTCGATCTCGCCGAGGGGGCCATCGAGGCGGCCCAGGCCCGGGTGTCCCCAGATCTGCCCCTCGCGTTTCAGGTCGGCGATGCATACGCGCTCGACGCCGACGATGCCTCCTACGACGCCGTCTTGCTCCTCGACATGCTGGAGCACGTGGAGCGCCCCGCCGACGTGCTCACCGAGGCGGCGCGCGTGGTCCGGCCCGGAGGGGCCGTCGTGTTCCACACGTTCAACCGGACGCCCCTCGCGTGGGCTCTGGCAATCCACGGCTTCAAAGTGGTCACGCCGGGTGGCCCGCCGCACATCCACGTCTACGACCTGTTCCTCCCACCTCGGGAGCTTCGCGGGATGTGCCGCCGCGCGAGACTGGACGTGCGCGAGGTCCTCGGCGTGCATCCCGTTCCGAACGGGGCGTTCTGGCGGTCCGTCTGGAAGCGCCGCGTGGACCCGGCGTTCGCGTTCGCCATCGGAGGACCGCCGTGGGTGGGGTACATCGGTCACGCGGTCCGCATTTGACCCTCCCGCCTCGGTGTCTCCGCCTCGGCACCGAGGCGGGCCGGAGTAGGAAAACGATCGGTTCGAAATGGGAGGTCTCCTGGGGCCGCGGACGTGAAGCATAACGGCCGGGAGAGAGGAATCGGCATAGACCACGAAATATGAAGCGCGAGACGGGTTATGAATGCGCGCCACCTGCCGATAGCAGAACGGACCCGTCCTTGCCTCGTGTTCTCCCGGACTGTCTCCTTGTACAGCCGCGTCATGCGGCTGGTGCTGCTCATCGTCGGCATCACGGCGGTCTCGTTCTGGCTCTCTGCGCTCTCGATGCGGGCGCTAGAGCGGCGAGACGATGCCAATCAGGTAGAGCGGAGCCTTCTCTCGGCCGACGTGGAAGTCCAGGCATTTGCTAGGACCCGGCAGATTGAGCACGCGCGCGAGGCCCAGCGCCTTCTCACCCAGGCCGATTCCGTGCTGAGCACCGAGGGGGCCCGGTCCGAGCCCCTCAGCAGCGCCGTCCACACCTACACTCACGCCCTCAGCGACTACGTGCAAACGACCGTCGCGCGGGGCCTGGACGAGACCAGCGGTGCCGAGGGGCGGTTCCGCGAAAGCGTGCACGCGGTGGAGTCCCGGATTCGCGAGGCGGATGCTCTTCGGCCTCACATCTACATGCTCTCGGCGAGGCGGAACGAGAAAGACTTCATCGTGCGCGGCCGACCGGAGTACATCTCCCGAGTCCATGCCGCCCTGGACTCTCTCCAGGCGGCCACCGCAACCTCCCCTCTCGCGCCCGCCGCGCGTCGGGACATCGACTCCCTCGTGGAGCGCTACCGAACAAACTTCGATGCGCTGGCCCTGCACCTGAACCGCCTCGGTGATCTTCGGGATACGCTGGACCACGCGGCAGCAGCGGCGCACCGCGAGATCCGCCGCGAGATGTCGGCGCGGGACCGGCAAGCCCATCGGTTCCGCCTGACGGCATTTCTTGCGACGCTTGCGGTGGGGCTCCTCGGAATCGGGGTGGCGCTGGGGTTTGCGCGAAGCCTCGCGCGGCCCGTGGGTCGGCTGCGCGAGGCCGCCGACCGGATCGCCCAAGGCGACCTCGGGGTGGAGGTGGAGGCCACGGGGAGCGTTGAGATGGACCGGCTGGCGGAGGCCCTTCGAGGCGTCGCGGGACACGTGGAGGCTCGTGCCCAAGCCGAGCGGGACCTCGCCGAGGCGGAAGCCTTCATGGCGACCGTGATCGAGAGCGCAGCCGAAGGCGTGGCGGTCTTCGATCTCGACGGCCGGTGCTCGCTCTGGAATCCCCACATGGAGCAGATCACGGGCGTCCCCGCCACCGATGCCCTCGGCGACACCATGGACGCGCTGCTCGCGCGCGTGCAGATCGAGGGCGATCACGAGACCGCCCGCTCCCGACTCCTGGCCGGGGAAACGATCTCCATCGTGGGCCAGACCGTCTCCGCCTCGGGCACGGCTGGAACCCGGCACTTCGATGCGACCGGAAGTCCGCTGCGAGGCGACCGGGGCACGTCGCACGGCACGGTGGTCCTCATGCGGGACACGACGGCCCAGCATGCACACGAGCAGGCGCTCGTGGAGGCGAAAGACGCCGCCGAGGCGGCACGGGCTGAGGCGGGACGGCTGGCGCTCTTGGAGCGAGCCTTCCTCGCCAACATGAGCCACGAGTTCCGCACCCCCCTCACGGGCATCATTGGCTTCGCGGACCTCATTGAGGTCTATGCCACGGGCGAGGCCCAGGAATTCGCGACGCTCATCGGACGAAGCGGCGAACGCCTCCTGGACACCCTCAACGCCGTCTTGGACTTCGCGCAAGTGGAGGCGGGGACCATCGAGATCTGCCCCGAGGCGGTGGACGTGGCGGCTCTCGTGATGGCGACCGCGACCCGGTTCCGTGCCCAGGCGAAGGAACAGAAGCTTGCACTTCACGTGGAGGGGCCATCGTCCGGGGTGATGGCCCTCGCGGACCGGGCCGCTCTCGAGCGCGTGCTCAAGCACCTCGTCTCCAACGCTTTCAAGTTCACCGAGGCGGGCAGCGTCACCCTCGCGACTCACACCCAGATTCGGGAGGGTGAGCCCTCGGTCTGCATCACCGTGCAGGACACCGGCATCGGAATCGACGCGGCGTTCGTGGATTGCCTGTTCGACCCCTTCCGGCAAGAATCGCTCGGGCATGGCCGGACGCACGAGGGCAATGGCCTCGGGCTCGCCATCGTGCGCGGCCTCGTGGAGGCGATGGGCGGCACCATCGACGCCCGATCCGTGCAGGGCTACGGGAGCACGTTCTCCATCGACCTGCCCGGCGTGGAGGCCCCCGCGCCTGCGGCGCGGCGCGTGGTCCTCGAACTGGCCTGACCTCCGCCGGACCCGCCTCGGTACCGAGGCGGAAGAGACGGCCGACGCCGGGTCGCGCGGGATTCCCCTACACCGCGCCCCCTGCCCCCCTGACAACGCTCGCCGAGGCACACACGTAGCCTCGTGGCATGCTGGATCTCTCGGCTGTGTTTCTCGTCGGGCTCCTCGGGAGTGCGCACTGCGTGGGCATGTGCGGGGGCTTCGTCGCGCTTCTGAGTGTGGGGGGCGGTCGCTCCGTGGCGATGCGGCAGGCAGCGTACTTCGGGGGCAAGACGCTGACGTACACCGCCTTCGGCGCGATGGCGGGGGCCGCGGGGTTCGTGCTCCGCGAGGTGTTCGCCGGGCTGGGCGGGGTGGTGTCGGTCGCGCTCGGCCTCGCGATGGTCGCCGCCGGACTGGCCGTGTGCGGAATGGCCTGGGGCCGAGGCGCCCTCGTGACCCGCCTCTCCGCCCGCCTCGGTCCGACGATTGGTCGGCTCGTCGGCTCCGAACGCCGAGGCGCCCTGGCCCTCCTCGGTGCCGTGAACGGCCTCCTGCCGTGCGGACTCGTCTACGGCATGCTGGCGGTGGCGGCCGTCTCGGGATCCGCCCTCCACGGCGCCACGACGATGGCCGTGTTCGGCCTCTCCACTATCCCGGCGCTCGCGCTCGTGGGGCTCGTCGGCGCCCGGCTGCGTCCCGCGCGGCGTCTCGCGATGCAACGGGTGGCGGGCGTGCTGGTCATCGCGATGGGCGTTCTGACGGTGGCCCGAGGCGCGCACGCGC
>JBCCPW010000112.1:0-8988 GCA_039024735.1 Bacteroidota bacterium | reverse complement strand
GACCATGCGCACGCGACGCGGTGATGCCGTCGGTGTCATCGTGAGCGACCTCACCAACCCGTACTTCTCTGAGGTCGTTCGCGGCCTTCAGCACCGCCTTCGGGAGCACGGTCGTTCTCTTCTGCTCTCGGACACGGACCAACGGTTCGACGAGGGCAAACGCCAGTTCGACCTGCTTCTCGACAAGCAGGTGGACGGGGTCGTTCTCTTCGGCGACTCCGTCCCGGAGAGCGTCCTCCGCGCCCACGTTCGGCGTCGGAGCCGTGTGCCGCTCGTCACCGTCGGCCGCGACTACGGGCTCGACGGCGTCACAACGCTTCTCGTAAACGCCGAAAAGGCTGCATACGAGGCGGTGCGCCATCTCATTGATCGCGGCTACCGCCGGATCGGGCACGTCACGGGGCCCGTAGCAGAGATGGGGGCGAAGACCCACGGGGCGGGCCCTCGGCTCGCCGGGTACCGCCGTGCACTCACCGAGGCGGGGCTCGACGCCCCCGAGGAGTACATCGTCCACGGCGACTGGCGCGCAGAGGGCGGGGCCACAGCTGCCGTGGACCTCCTGGCTCTCGGTGAGAGACCTGACGCCGTGTTCTGCGCCAACGACCTCATGGCGTTCGGGCTCATGCGCGTCGCTCGCGTTGCGGGTCTCTCGATCCCCACCGACCTCGCCATCGTCGGGTTCGACGATGTGCCGACAGCCTCCCTGATTGACCCCGCGCTCACGACGGTCGCGATGCCGAAGGCAGCCCTCGGCCGTGCGGCTGCGGACCTCCTTCGCCAAAAACTCGACGGCTCGGATGGTTCCGGTGCCGGGCCCCTCGTCCTGGATGCCTCTCTCGTCGTGCGGGGCTCAACTCCGCCTCGGGCGTAGCATCGATTATGCTCCATGATTAAAACGTTTCACTTACTAGTGTGTCTTCTCGCTGTCGCGCTGTGCGCGAGCGAGACGATGGCCCAAACCGGGACGGTCCAAGGCACCGTCACGGATGCTGAGACCGGGGAGCCCCTCCCTGGTGCGAGTGTCCTCGTCGTCGGACTCGGAGTGGGCGCCGCAACAGACCTCGACGGTGCCTACCGCATCGAGCGTCTCGCGGCTGGGCCTGCCCGCCTCGCTGTCAGCTTTGTCGGCTACACAGCGGACACCCTTCGTGTCGTCATCCCCGAGGGGGAGGTCGTCACAGCCGACGCCGTGCTGGCGCCGGAGGCCCTGTTGGGTGAGGGCGTAACGGTGACGGCTCAGCTCGAAGGCCAGCTTGGTGCCATCCGAGACCAGCGCGAGTCCAACACCATCGTCAACGTGGTCTCCGCCGACCGCATCCGCGAGTTGCCAGACGCCAACGCGGCCGAGTCGGTCGGTCGCCTCCCGGGCGTGTCGCTCCAGCGAGACGGCGGCGAGGGGACCCGTGTGCAAGTTCGCGGACTCGACCCCAGTCTCACGTCCGTCACCATCAACGGCGAGCGGATTCCAGGCTCGGGCGGGAGCGGCTTCGACGACGGCGCCTCCGGTGGCCGGGCGGTGGACCTCTCACTGATCTCGGCCGATCTCCTCGAAGGCATCGAATTGTTCAAGGCGCTGACGCCAGACAAAGACGCGGACGCCATCGGCGGGACCGTCAACCTCGTCGTGCGCGAGGCGCCCGAGGGCACCCGAGGTCGCGTCCGCACGCTGGGCACCTACAACGACCTCGAAGGGGCCCTTGAGGGGTACCGCTTCGATGGCAACGTCTCAACGCGCCTCCTCGGTGACCGCCTCGGTCTCATCGCCACGGCCAACCTCCAGCGGGCGCCGCGCGGCTACGTTGGCAACCAGGCCGAGTACGCCGACGCCTTCGACGCAGCGGACGAGGACACCGAGCCGCGCTCGTTCGAGGTGGATCGCCGCGAGGAGACACGCGACCGCGCGGGCGCGAGCCTCACGGCCGACTGGCGGTTGCCCTCGGGTGGGATCCAGGCCCGTGCTCTGTACTCGCGCAGCGAGCGCGACGAGAGCCGCCTCCGCCTTCGCTACCGGCTGGACGAGACCGACGCCGAGCGCGCCGTCCGCACCCAACTCCGTACCAACGACCTCGTCTCGACCGGGCTCTCCGGCGAGCATCAACTGGGACGGCTCTCAGGCGACTGGACACTGTCGCTGTCTCAGAGCCTCGGTCGTCAGCCCGATGGCTGGGACGTCCGCTTCCGCCAGGACGATGCCTTCAGCGGCCTCCTCTCGTCCAACTTCGGCGGGCTCTCCCTCGCACAGATCGCCGACAGCGCAGGCACCGACCTCCGCAGCACCTACGTCCGCTCCCTCCGTCGCAACCGCGAGCGGACGCTCGACCGCGACGTGACCGCCGGCTTTAACCTGGGGCTCCCTGTCCGCCTCGGTGGCGTCGAGATCGAGTTCCGTGCAGGCGGCAAGATCCGGGACAAGGGGCGCGAGAGCGATTACACCCGCAACGAGGTGATCGCGCGAGACCTCGAAGTGTTCGCCATCCGCGAGGGTCTGGACCAACTAGAGAATGGCAGCCCCATCGCCGGGCCGTACTTCGGTGCGGACGATGGCGAAACCGCCGATGGGCTCGGCCTGCTCGAAACGCCGGACCGTGACGCGATTTCGGCGCTCGACGCCAGCATCGCGGAGTTCTACATCGAGCATCCCTTCTTCGACCAGCGCGACTACACCGCCGACGAAACCGTGAGTGCGGCGTACGGGATGACGGAGATCACGGCGGGCGGGCTCCTCGTCGTGGCAGGCGTGCGCTACGAGCACACCGAGACCGGGTTCGTGGGCGTCACAGGCGACTTCCCCAACGATCTCCAGCGTCTCATCAACACGCAGGAGAACAATCCCGACCGGTACACCTCGCGAGACACGACCGGCTCCCAGAGCTACGGCCACTTCTTCCCCCAACTCGTTACCCGCTACCGGATCTCTCCGGTCTTCGACGTGCGCGCCGCCGTCACGCGCACCCTCGCCCGCCCGGACTACCTCGACCTCGTGGCGTATGAGAACATCAACGACATCGACGACGAGATCGAACGCGGCAACGTGAATCTCCGCCCTACGCTTGCGTGGAACGTAGACGGTGGGATCAGCGCTTACACGCCGGTCGGCCTCTTCGCGCTCGGTGGGTTCTACAAGCAACTTCGAGACTTCCAGTACGACTTATTTCAGTCTGAGTTCGTACCCGGCGAGGGCGTTTTCACCGTGTTCCAGACCGTCAATGGCGAAGACGCCACGGTGTACGGCATTGAGGCCGAGGCACAGGTCAATGCCAGTTTGCTGCCTGGAGTCCTCTCGGGGCTATTGCTCACCGCCAACTACGCCTACACCGTCTCCCGTGCCGATTTCCCGCTGGAGTTCGACACCGGGCTGGATCTCACGACGGGGCTCTCCGTCCCGGAGCTGACCACGCGCCAATCCTCGCTGCCGGGGCAGGCCACCCACATCGCGAACGCCACACTGGGCTACGAACGCCGAGGCTTCTCCGCCCGGCTCTCGTTCCAGTACCAGGGCGCGTTCCTCTCGGAGGTCGCCCGCCCTGCGTTCGACGAGGACTTCACCCGCTTCACCGCGCCCACTCCTGACCGTCCGGACTTCCTCCCGCGTGTCTACGACGATCCGTCTACCGAGGAGATCGAAGGCGGGCCCATCACACAGGCTCTCGTTCCCACAGATGTGAGGACGCGGCCTTTCGCCTTCCTAGACCTCCAAGTGAGTCAGGAACTCGGCGCGGGGCTCCGCCTCATCGCGAACGCCTCCAACCTCACCAACCAGTTCGAGCGCCAGCGGCGTGAGGGCTTCCCCCTAGACGTGTTCTCGCGCGGCTACGGGTGGTCCGCCGAAGTCGGCGTGCAACTCTCATTCCGCTAACCCTCCGCCACCCGGCCCGCCGTGCCCGGTCGGCACGTCCTCTCCCTCCCCCTCCTGCCATGAGACCCTTCGCCACGCTCCTCTCCCTCCTCGTGCTCGCCCTGCTGGCGGCGCCCGCCAGCGCGCAGGTCAACGTGGATCCCAACCTCCCAGGCGCGCTCAACGACGCCGTCAACAACAATACCACGCCCGGCCAGGTCTTCGTGCTCCAGCAGGGCGAGACGTACCGGCTAACGGACCGCATGGAGCCGACTGTGGACGTCGTGATCCGCGCAGACGGCGGCAACTGCCCCGTCGTGGAGTCCGACTGCCCGCTCATCCAGCCGCTCACGCAGGGCGGTAACACGGAGCGCATCATGGGCATCGAGGAGTCCGGCGTGAGCGCCACCTTCGAGGGCGTCGCGATCACGAACACCAGCGCCGCGGGCGCCTCCGATGAGCGCACGATTCGGCTCCAAGCCGACGACGTGAGCATCACGCTCCGCAACGTCCTCGTCTTCGATGAGCCGACGATGGTGGTCCGCGTGGACGATGACGGCGGCAATATCTACATCTACGACTCGGTCTTCCGCCAGATCGGCGACCCGGCGGGTAATCCCGACGAGGGCCGCGTGGTGGACGACCGCGGCAGCGACATCGGCGACCTCGTGGTCGTCGGTAACACGTTCTACAGCGTCAACAACCGCGTTCTCCGGAACGACGGCGGCGACGTGGACTTCTTCCGCTTCGACAACAACACCGTCCACCTCGTCGGGCGGCGCGTGCTGGAGACGGGCGACGTGGACGGCGACGTGTACATCCGCAACAACCTCCTCATCGACACCGGCCTCGAAGGCTCCGAAGACGACGGCGACGGAACGACCGACGACCGCGACGGCCAGATCCGCCTCGGTGACGAGATCGACGGGCTAACGGTCATCACGAACAACTCGTTCGTGTTCAACGCCGACCTCCTGCCCAACGACCGGCCCATCGGGCCGAAGCCGTACGACGAGGAGGCAGGCGAGGACGCCGCGGAGGGCGAGGACTTCGAATTCCGTCCGGCACTCGCCGATCCGCAGATGACCTTCTTCGACGTCTCGGACGCGCCGTACGACTACAGCTACCCCACCACCGAGGCGGCCTTCACGGCGGCAACGGACGGCGGCCCGCTGGGCTCGCGCATCTGGTTCGACGGCTTCGACAACGCCACCATCCGCGAGACCTCGGTCTCATCGTTTGCCGAATTGCAGGCTGCTCTCGATGATCTCCAAGACGGCGACATCGTGACGATCACCGGCGACCTCATGGTCTCCGAGACCATCGAGACCGAGGAGGACGTGACGATCCGAGGCGGAGAGAGCGGCGCGACGCTCATGGCCGCCGACGGCTTCACGGATCGGTTCTTCGAGCCGGTGGACGACCTCTCGCTCGTCAACCTCGTCGTGGACGGTCTCGGTCAGACTGAGGAGTTTGCTCGTGTGCAGAGCGAGGACGCCGAGGATGGCACCCGCAGCGATCAGGGCGACGATGACCTCACGCTCCGCAACGTCGTGCTTGCCAACAACGGCGGCGGCAACGACGGCATCCGCTTCGACGGCATCGCGGGCAGCCTCCGCGTGACCGACGTGCTCATCACCGGTGTCACGCGGCGGCCCATTGCCACCCGAGGCGACTCCGAACTCAAGGCGGTCTCCATCCGCCGCTCCACCATCGCCAACTCCGACGACCGGGTCCGCTTTGAGGGCGCCATTGACGAGGTCGAGATCCGCAACCTAACGCTGTACGGCGTGCAGGGCGACGGGCTCGACTTCGACTCCGACGACATCGACGAGGTGGACATCGAGGACTCCATCCTCATCCCCGTTGAGGGCGAGGGCAACCGGGCCATTGACCACTCCGACAGCCCGCCGGAGTTTGCGATCGACTACACCAACGTGTTCCCCGTGCAGGACGCAGGCGGCGAGGACAACCTCGACGACGACGCCGAGGCGGCCTTCACCTCGGGTGAGGGCAACCTGGAAGTGGACCCGATGTTCGCAGACCCCGACCGTGGGGACTTCCGCCTCCCGGCAGGCTCCCCGCTGCTCACCGCGAGCGAGGACGGCGAGATCATCGGCGACCCCAATCAGTGGGTCCTGAGCACGGTCGTGGACCGCGAGGACCGACCGGAGATCTTCGGCACGCCGCTCGTGGCGTTCCCGAATCCCGTCGCTGACCGCTCGACCGTTGCCTTCGCACTCGACGCACCTGCCGAGGTCCGCCTCGACGTGTTCGACGTGCTCGGCCGCCGCGTGACGACGCTCGCCGAGGGCCCCTTCGCAGCGGGTGAGGCTGAGGTCCCGTTCGCCACCGAGGCGCTCCCGAGCGGGGTCTACGTCCTCCGCCTGATGGCGGACGAGGCGCAGCAGACCCTCCGCGTCACCGTCGTCCGGTAGCGGGCACGCCCCGCCTCGGTGGGCACCGAGGCGGGGCATACGACTCCATGCGTCACATCGCACGTTTCGCCGTCGCCGCGCTGGTGGTCCTGTTCTCTGGGGCCGCCAGCGCGCAGGTCGTGGAGCCGCCCATCGTGCTCGATGGGCGCGAGGTCGTCTCGCTCGACGGCGACTGGAACTACCTCGTGGAGCCGTACGGGCAGGCGCTCCGCAACCGGAACTCGCGCCGCGACTTCCCCGCTGACCGCTTGGCCGAGGGAAATGAGCTCATCGAGTACGAGTGGCCCTCCGCCCCGACGCTCGCTGTCCCGGGCGACTTCAACCACCAAGACCCGACGCTCTGGCTCTACGAGGGGCCCGTCTGGCACCGGACCCGATTCGACGCACCGGACCACGACGGACGCGTGTTCCTTCACTTCGAGGGCGCCAACTACCGCACGCATGTCTTCCTCAACGGCGAGAAGCTCGGTCTCCACGAGGGCGGCTACACCGGCTTCGCGTTCGACGTAACGGGCCTCTTGCGCGAGGAGGACAACAGCCTCGTCGCCGCCGTGGACAACTCCCGGCGAGACGACGGCATCCCGGCCCGCCGGACGGACTGGTGGAACTACGGCGGCATTACGCGATCCGTCTCCCTCGCGCTGGTCCCCGAGACGTTCGTGCAAGACCTGACGGTCCGCTTCTCCGACGACGGCGGGTCTCCCCGCCTCGGTGCCGAGGTGGAGGTAGCCGGGCCTGAGGCGCCAGGGGCGCAGGTCACGCTCGCGGTCCCCGAACTGGGCCTGCGCGAGACCGCCACCGCCGACGCGTTCGGGCGCGTGAGCGTGACGTTCGAGCCAGAGTCCGTGCAGCGCTGGACGCTAGACGACCCGCACCGCTACCGATTCGTCGTGGAGACCGAGGCCGAGACACTGACCGATCATGTCGGGATGCGGACGGTCTCTGTGGACGGCACAGACATCCTGCTCAACGGCGAGCCCGTGTTCCTGGCGGGCGTCGCGCTCCACGAGGAGGCGTTCGACCCCCAGGGCCGTCGCGCCCACTCCGACGCCGACTACCGCGCGCTGCTCGACGCCGCGAAGTCCGTCGGCTCCAACTTCGTGCGCCTCTCGCACTACCCCCACGGCGAGCGGATGGTCCAACTCGCGGACTCGCTCGGGTTGCTCGTCTGGTCCGAGGTCCCCGTCTATTGGGAAGACATCGACTACTCCGACAGCGGCACGCTGGAGTTGGCCCGCAACATGGTCGCCGCGATGGTAGACCGCGACGCGAACCGCGCGGGTGTGATCCTCTGGAGCGTCGCGAATGAGACGCCGCAGACCGAGGACCGCCTCGCGTTCCTCCGCACCCTCATCGCCGACGTTCGCGCGATGGACCCGACGCGGCTCGTCACGGCTGCGCTCAAATCGGAGTCCGTGGACGCCGCCGCGGCGGACGGCGCAGGGACCTCGGCCCGGATCAACTCCGGCCTCACACAGCGCATCGACGACCCACTGGCTGCGGACCTCGATGTGCTCGCCGTCAACACGTACGTTGGGTGGTACGGGAGCCGCACCCCGCCGGAGATCGCGGGCGTGACGTGGGAGAGCGACTGGGGCAAGCCGGTCGTGCTCAGCGAGTTCGGCGCCGGGTCGGTCGCGGGTCTCCACGGCGACGCCGCCGAGCGGTGGACGGAAGAGTACCACGCCGACCTCCTGGACCAGACCCTCGCCGTCGCCAGCCGGACGCCCTTCGTCTCCGGCGCGAGCGTGTGGGTGCTCAAGGACTTCCGCAGCCCCCGCCGCTGGCACGCCCGCTACCAGCAGTTCTGGAACCGCAAGGGCCTCTTCTCCGAGACCGGCACTCGCAAGCTCGGCGCCGATGTCGTCGAGCGCTGGTACCGACTTCTCGCGCGCGGCGAGCGCCCCGCCGAACCCCTCGGCCTGTCCCCCTGACCTGACCCGCCTCGGCACCCCCACGGAGCGACCGAGGCGGACCGACTCGCATGCGACTCCCCCTCGTCCTCCTCGTGGCTCTCGTCGCCACCTCGTCGCTCCTCGCCCCGGAGGCCAGCGCCCAGTTCCAGACGACGGCCCGCTACGACGACAAGCGCCTCGCGCTGAACCCCGTCTGGACTCGCCTCGCGGATGTGTACGGCGAGGCGGGATCGGTCGAGTCTGTCGAGTTCAGCTACGACGGGCTCCGCATGGTCAGCGGCACCAAGTTCGACAACACCGTCATCATGTGGCGCACCTCGGACGGCGCCGAGCTGTGGCGGCGGACGCTCCCCGCCGAGATCGAGCGCGTGGCGTGGAACCCAGACGGCTCGCAGGTGGCATCCGTCAGCGAGGACCGCAAGCTCGTAGTGTTCGACGCGGCCTCTGGCGAGACCCAGCACGAAGCCGAGTTAGGCGCCGGGGTCGACGGCCTCGCGTGGAGTCACGACGGGCGGTTGCTCGCGGCGGGCGAGGAATACAGCACGTCGGCCTCTGGCGCGAGGCAGGGGCTGCTGCGCGTCTTCGAGATGCCCGCGTTCCGCGAGGTCACGACGCTCGACCTCGGCGACACCATCAATGAGGTCGACTTCTCCGAGGACGACCAGTTCGTGATGGCGGCCGGTCAGGACGGGAAGGTGCGCGTCTGGGACCTATCCACCGAGCGCCTCGTGCTCAACATCGACGAGGACGTGAGCGTCTCGGACGACAACGACCTGCACCACTTCATCACGGGGCAGTT
>JBCCPW010000111.1:0-8989 GCA_039024735.1 Bacteroidota bacterium | reverse complement strand
GACGTGGAGGGTCCACGCGTTGTGGCGCGGCGTGACGAAGAGGCTGTAGGCGCCGGGCTCAACCCGCGTCCCGCCGATGGTGAGCGGCACCGTCGTCACCAGTTCCGTGGCGCGATGGGCGCCCGCCGCCCACGGCATCCCGAAGCCGACGAGTCCGCCCCAGATCTGGCGCCCGCGCATGTAGGGCTTCCCGTGCACCACCGAGACGTAGCCGCCGTCCGCGAACCGAAGGCCCGTGCGCCCGACGGCGCTGCCAGCAGGCAGGTCGGACTCGTCTACGCGGAACCCGTCCACCACGAAGACCTCGGCGACGGCCATCGGGTCGTCGGAATCGCCAGGGGCGGGAGCCGAGTGGCTGTGCTGCGCGAACGCGGGGCTGGCCGCGAGAAGGGCGAGGGCGAAGAGGAGGCGGCGGGTCATCGGGAGAGGGCGGAAGGGGAACTGGCGAGACGTGGCGGGTGCCAAGCTATTGCGGAACCTCGGTGGGCACGTGCACGCTGAACCGAGAATGCATCCAACCGCCTGCCCGTGACCGTCCGTTCCTTCACCATGGGCCCTTTCGCCGAGAACACGTACGTCCTCCACGACGGCACCGAGGCGGCCCTCGTGGACCCCGGTACAGCCTCGCGCGAGGAACGCGACCGGGTCCTCCGCTACATCGACTGGCACGGTCTGCGCGTGCGGCATCTCCTCCTCACCCACGCGCACATCGACCACATCCTCGGTTGCGCCGCCTTCGCGCATCGCTTCGCCGAGGGCACCGACGACGGCGGCTGGTGCCTCCATCCGGCCGACCTTCCGCTGCTGGAGCACGCGATGGTCCAGGGCGAGATGTTTCGCGTGCCCGTCCAGACGCCACCCCCGCCCACCCGGCACCTCGCGCATGGCGATCAGATCGCGCTCAGCGGGACGACCCTGGAGGTGCGCCACGTGCCGGGCCACGCACCCGGCCACGTCGTCTTCTACGACGCGGAGGGCCAGCACCTCATCGGTGGGGACGTGCTCTTCGCGGGGTCCGTCGGGCGAACGGATCTCTGGGGTGGGGACTTCGAGACGCTGATCCGGTCCATCCGCGAGCAGGTGCTGACGCTGCCGGATGCCGTGACGGTGTTCTCCGGCCACGGCCCCCCGACCACCGTGGGCCAGGAGCGCGCGACGAATCCGTTTCTCCAGGACTGACCGGGTCCGCCTCGGTGGGGTCCGCCTCGGCACCGAGGCGGGATGGAGCGGGCGGGGGCACCGCACCGGGCACCGCACCGCCGTGCCCCCAGCGTCTCGCCTGGAACCGTGCGGGTGTTCTGCCAGCACCGGGACGCGATACCGCCTCCGTGGGATCCGCCTCGGCACCGAGGCGGGCGGGTCAGCGGTCGGGGCCTTGTGCGAGGGCTCGGTCCACCATCCACACCAGCGGACCCTCCGGGCGGACCCGCGCAACGGGCGGCGGCGCGAGGCTGCCCTGCTCGTACGCCTCGATCACGTCCTGGAAGGCCTCGCGCTTGCCCTCGCCTGCGGCGGCGACGAGCACGAGGCGGGCTGAGTCCAGCGCGGGGTACGTGAGCGTGAGGCGCTTGCGGACGGGAGATCCCGCGGGTGCGCGGGCGGGAGTGGCCCATCGCTCGACCTCCTTGAGCGCGTGCTCGCCCGGGAAGAGTGAGGCCGTGTGGCCATCGGAGCCCATGCCGAGGTGGAGCACGTCGAACGCCACGGGGGCCTCGCCGAAGACCTGATACAGTTGGTTCTCGTAGTCGTCGGCGGCTTCGTGGGGCGTCAACTCGCCGCGCATCCGGTGGATGTTGGACTCTGGCACGCCTGCGGGCGCGAGGAGCGCCTCGTGTACCATCCGGTAGTTGCTCTCCGGCGCGTCCGGCGGGACCATCCGCTCGTCGGTCCAGAAGAGATGAATGCGGTCCCACGGGAGGTCCGCCTCGCTGAGGAGGCGGTAGGCGGGCTCGGGGGTGGAGCCGCCCGTGAGGCAGAGCGTGGCGTGGGGCTCGGCATCGAGCGCGCGGCGCAGGGCGTCGGCGGTGGCCTGCGCGAAGGCGTCGGTGAGGGCGGCGGCGTCCGGGTAGACCTGACCGTCGATCTGGGGGGCGTCTTCCATGGGGGAGGAGCCGCCTCGGTGATTCGGGGACCGAGGCGGGGGAGGTCAGCAGTCGGGCGGGGTGATGTCCGGGTCCAGGGTGATACCGAGGCGCTCGGCGGGCTCCGGGCCCCACGACCCTGACGCGTACGGGTGGATCTCCACCTCGGCGTCGAGGAGGGGCGCGTAGATGCGCCACGCCTGCTCGGCCTCCTCGGCGTGGACGAAGAGCGTCGCGTCCCCGTTGGCGACATCGCGCAGGAGGGTCTCGTACGCATCCGGGAAGGCGCCGAAGAGGTCCTCGTAGGCGAAGTCGAGGTGCTGGGTGGTGGTCTGGAAGCCGCCCCCGGGACGCTTCACGTCGAAGGAGAGGCGGAAGCCCTCGTCGGGCTGGAGGCGGATGAGGAGGACGTTGGGCGTCGGCTCGCAGTTGGCAGCCGTGCCTGCGAAGAGCGACACGGGCGGGCGCCGGAAGGTGACGGCGATCTCGGTCAGGCGCTCCTTCAGCCGCTTCCCCGTGCGGAGGACGAACGGGACGCCCTGCCACCGCCAGTTGTCCACGTAGAGGCGGACCGCCGCGAAGGTCTCCGTCCGGGAGTCTTCCGCGACGCCCTCGTGATCCCGGTACGCGTCCTTGCCGTCGCCCGAGGCGTACTGGCCGTAGACCGCCTCGGTGATCTCGGCGGTGCGCGTGGACTGGAGCACCTTCACCTTCTCGGCGCGGATGCCGTCGGCATCGAGGCGGGCGGGGGGCTCCATCGCCGTCAGCGCGAAGAGCTGCGTGAGGTGGTTCTGGATCATGTCGCGCAGGGTGCCCACGCCGTCGAAGTAGCCCGCGCGGCCGCTCGCGTCGTTGGTCTCGGTGACCACCACCTCCACCATCTCGACGTGCGCGCGGCTCCAGAGCGACTCGAAGAGGGCGTTCGCGAACCGGAAGACGAGGAGGTTCTGGACGGTCTCCTTGCCGAGGAAGTGGTCGATGCGGTAGACCTGGTCCTCGCGGAAGTGCTCGTGGACGAGGGCGTTGAGCGCGCGGGCGCTCGCGAGGTCGCTCCCGAACGGCTTCTCGATGACGAGGCGCGTCCAGCCACTGGGCTGGTGGCCGTCCTCGTCGGGCGCGCGTCCGGCCTCGCGCTCGTGCTCCCCGAGGGCCGCGATGGTGCCCGGGAAGGCCCGAGGCGGGAGCGCGAGGTAGTAGGCGCGGTTGCCCTCGGTGCCGGTCGCGATCTCGTCGGCGCGGGCGAAGACGGGCGCGAGGTCATCGTAGGCGGAGACGCGGGCGTAGTGGAGCGTGCTCTCCGCCCAGTCGCGGGCGTCGGTCTCGGGGATGCCCGCCTCGGTGAGTCCGTGGACGGCCTCGTCGCGCAGGCGCGCGTCGTTCCAATCGGACCGGCCGACGCCGAGCACCTTGACGCCGCCCTCGCGCCGATCCACGCGAAAGAGCGCGGGGAAGAGCTTTTTAGCCGCGAGGTCGCCGCTGGCGCCGAAGAGGACGAAGAGGTGGGGACTCATGGACGGGGGCGGAAGGGCGAAGGGGAAATGCGCGCTCGCCGGATTGGTTGCCTCGCGCCGCTGCCGCCTCCGTCTCGGTCCGGGGGAAGACGGCAGTCGGCTGGCCACACCCCCCTGCCCGTCGCTGCGCTCCGGCCTGTCCCCTCTCGCCGTGGGCAAGGGGGGACGGTTCTCCGTGCGCACCGAGGCGGGTCAGGCGGCGCCCTCCGCCACCGTTCCTGCGGCGACCGTCCCCGCGGCCACGACGTGCAGCGCCTCGGGATCGACGTACTGCGCGATGGCGGCGTTGACGGCCTCCACCGTCAGCGCCTCCACGTCGCGCGGGTAGCGGTCCAGGTACTCCGGGCCGAAGCCGCGCTCGGCGTTGACGAGCAGCCGGGCGGCCAGCCCGCCGGTCGTCGCGAGGCTCACGACGTGCTGGCCCGCGAGCGTCGTCTGCGTCCGCTCCAACTCCTCGGGCGCGATGCCGCCGTGCCACCGCTCGATCTGCTCGCGCGTGGCCGCGATGCCTCGCTCCAGGTTCTCCTGGCTGAGCGACACCGAGACGCGAAGGTCCAGGTCGTGCTCCACGGACACGCCCGCCAGCCTCGCGCCGATGCCGTACGTCAGGCCCTGCTCGTCGCGGACGGTCTGCATCAGGCGTCCCGAGAAGTTGCCGCCCAGCGTGAAGACGCCCGCGAACAGCGCGAGGAAGTCGGCAGAATCGCGCCGGAGCGGGACGGGGTGGCCCATCCGCACGTCGAGGTTGAGCTTGTCGCTCATCGCGACGGTCTCGCGGCCGGGAGGCACCGGGCGGGCGGCGCGCTCGAACGTGGCCTCGCGCCCGTGCGCCCCCCACTCGCGGAACGCCTCCGCCACGACGACCCCCAGCGCGCCCGGCTCCACGTCGCCCACGACGGCCAGCGTTAGCCCCTCCGTCCCGACGTGCGCCGCGTGGTAGGCCCGCGCGGTCTCCTCGGTGACGGCACCGAGGCGGGTCATCTCGGTCTCGTGCGGCAGGATGTGCGTTGGGTGCGCCGAGGGGTACACCCGCCGCGTGAATGCCCCGTTGGCCCGCGCCCCGGTGGACTCCGTGGAGCGCCGCACGCTCGCGATGGCCTTCTGCCGCGCCTTTTGCACCTCGTCCGGGTCGAAGGCGGGTGTGCGCAGCAACTCCGATGCGAGCGCGAGCACGTCTGCGAGGTCCTCGCGGAGGCAGCGGCCCGCGAACCCCATCCGGAGGCCGTCCGAGTAGAACGAGAGGCGGGCGCCTCGGCCGTCCAGCAGGTCTGCGATCTCGAAGCGGTCGAGGCGCTGGCTGCCCTTGTCGAGGAGGTCGGTCACGAGGTCCTGCGTCACGTCGTCGTCGCGCGAGAGGTCCGGGGCGGAGCGGAAGGAGCCCCGGAACGAGACCACATCGCGGATGCCGGTGGGCAACGCGAGCAGCCGGACCGGACCAGTGGGGAGATCGGTGACGCGGGAGGCGATGGACATGCGGAGGCGCGAGGGGGAGAGCGAAGATCGCCTCGGTGGGGCGACGAAAGCGCCCGCCTCGGTGCGTGCTGTGTCAGCAGCCGGTCGTGGGGACGTTGGCCTCGGCACCGAGGCGGGAGGGGGCGGCGGGTTCCGGTTCTGGGACTCGAAGGACGGGGTAGTAAGTGTATTTTCTGGGGTAGAGGCCGGTTCTTATCTGGCGCCGCGCCCGCCAACATTCGTTGTTATGCCGCATCCCAACGTTCGGCGTGTATCCGAAGCGGTCTGAAATACAAGTTCCCCTCCTCTACGAGATTGCGAAGCGTGGAGGGAGCGCCCGGCCTTCCGATACGGACGAGTCGGGGAACTCCGTGTACGAGTCGCTAGCCGACTACTTCGCCCTCAGCGACGAGGCCAGGGAAGAGATCATTATGGACAACGGCCGTTCACGCTCGAAGTGGAACAACGTTGTGCGCTGGACTCGCGAGGATCTCAAGTCAGCGGGTATGCTCAGCGCTCCTCGCCATGGAGTCTGGGAGATCACGGTAAAGGGTCAAGCGCTCCTCAAAGATGCTGAAGTAGATGTTGCCGCTTCCGCCGGAGGGCCGAGGCGTGGTATCGATCTCGACACCTTTCTGAGTAGGAAGAAGGAAGCAGAGCGGATCGGTCGGCTTGGTGAGGAGCACGTTTTAGCCGCTGAGCGAACCCGTTTGTCGGACTCAGGAAGGCAAGACCTCGCGGGCAGAGTCGAGCATGTCGCGCTCACGGATGTCGGCGCCGGGTATGACATCCTCTCTTTTGAACTCAATGGGTCTCCCCGTTACATCGAAGTCAAAGCGACTCGTTCAGATCGGTCAGGCTTTGAGATTACAGCCAACGAAATCGAGACTGCCGCCGTCCTGGGCCAAACGTACTGGCTATACAGGGTCAGTCGAATCGAGAGCGGTCAGCCCCAAGTTGTCCGGTATTCGGACGTCGCAGCCCTGATAGAATCAGGAAGACTGAGATTGCGGCCCGTGGCGTTCCGCGCAACCTGGACCGAATTGCAAGATGTGGACTAACCCCATAATCAGGAGAATGTCAAGTAGGCTCCGAAGCGTGGGGTAGGCACACGGCGGTTTGGCACTCCGTGGCAGACGACGCCCTTCTCTCTCGGAGCATAGCCGCCGTTCGTCTCGAATCGCGAGGCCCTCTACTCCTCCGTGAACCGGCCAGGGCAGGCGATCCGCGCGAGCGCGAGGTCGTAGGGCTCGTAGTACGTGTAGACGATCTCGCGAGACGGCGTCTCGCCTCGGCGGAAGACGCACGTCGCGATGCGGCCGTCCTCGGGGCACTCCGCCGGTTCGTAGGCGGCGTCCGGCGCGGCGGCGCAGTGCTCCTCCGCCGAGGACGCACTCCACGCGGCCCCCGTGTAGGTGAAGCAGTAGTTCTCCGTCCCGCGCACGTCGCAACTGCCCGCCACGGGCGGCGCGGGCGAGGGGGGCGGAAGCGGCGCCGGATCCGGGACCGGCTCGGGAGCCGGAGGCGGGGGCTGGCGCGGGTCCGGCTCCACGGGCTCCCGGATCTCGATGCTGGACCGAGGCGGGGGCTCCAGTGTGTCGAAGACGGCGTTGGCCGCGTCGAAGACCGTCGGCGCGGTGGTGCCTGGTTCCGCCGGAGGCGCATCGGCGGTCTCCGCCTCGGTGCGTGCGCGGGGATCGTCGGCCACCGAGGCGGCGCCGCGGTCCGGCTCGGTCCGCTCCGCGTCGGTGGAGCACCCCCCCGACGCGGCGAGGCTCAGCACGAGGGCGAGGCGGGAGAGCGAGCGGGGCATCGCGCGAGTCTAGCCACCGAACGGCCTGCGCTCCCAGGTCAGAACCGCGTCCCTCGGCTCAGCCCAACAGCCCCTCAGCGCTCGGTCAGGCGCCGGATGATATCCACGGGCGTCACGCCGTCCGCGTCGGCGGCAAAGTTGGTCACGATGCGGTGCCGGAGGACGGGCACGGCGAGTCGGTCCACGTGCTCCGCGAGGGGCGTGAGCCGGCCCTCCAGCAGGGCGAGCGCCTTCGCGCCAAGGACGAGATACTGGCTCGCGCGAGGCCCGGCGCCGTACGAGAGGTACTCCGTCGCGAAGTCCGGCGTGCCGTCGCGGCCCGGCCGCGTTCGCGAGACCAGCCGGACGGCATGCTCCACGACCGAATCCCCGACGGGCACCGCCCGGACGAGTTGCTGAAACGCGAGCAGGTCCTCGCGCGAGAAGGCGGGGCGGACCGCCTCGGGCGCTGCCCCGGTCGTGCTCTTGACGACCGCCACTTCGTCGTCGAAGCTGGGGTAATCCAGCCAGAGGTTGAGCATGAACCGGTCGAGCTGCGCCTCGGGGAGCGGATACGTGCCCTCCTGCTCAATCGGGTTCTGCGTCGCGAGGACGAAGAAGGGCTCCTCCAGCCGGAACGTCTCGCCCGCTGCTGTGACGCGGTGCTCCTGCATTGCCTCCAGGAGCGCCGCCTGCGTCTTCGGGGGCGTCCGGTTGACCTCGTCGGCCAGGATGACGTTGGCGAAGATGGGGCCCTTCGCGAAGCGGAACTCGCGGCGGCCGGTGGCGGGGTCCTCCTCGATGATCTCCGTCCCCGTGATGTCGCCCGGCATCAGGTCCGGGGTGAACTGGATGCGGTTGAAGTCCAGGTCGAGGGCCTGCGCCAGGGTGCGGACGAGGAGAGTCTTCGCGAGACCCGGCACGCCGACGAGCAGCGCGTGACCGCCCGCCAGGAGGGACACCACGAGGCCCTCGATGGCCTCCTCTTGCCCCACGATGACCTTGCTCACCTCGGTGCGAAGGCGGCGGTAGGCGTCCGAGAGCGCGTCGGCGGCTTCGGGGGTCGTCGGGTCGATGGGCATGGAGCGGGGGAGGCACGAGGGGCGCCAACCTACGCCGCCCGCTCGTTCGTGTGCCGTCGTGTGGTGGGGCGGCAGCGCCTGTTCGTCGGTACGGCCGTCGGTAGCTTCGAACGGCTCTTGCCCACCCGCGCCGCCGCCTGCCAGGACCGGCCCCGACCCGTCCATGCTGTTCAACTCCCTGGCGTTTGCCGTCTTCCTGCCGGTGGTGTTCGGACTGTACTGGGCGGTCCAGCGGATGGCGCGAGGGGCGCACGGGCTGCGGATCCAGAACGCGCTCGTGCTCGCGGCGAGCTACACGTTCTACGCGTGGTGGGACTGGCGCTTCCTCGGGCTCATCGTCGCCTCCTCGGTCGTGGACTATTTCGTCGGCGTGGGGATGTCCGCCACGGGAGCGAAGCCACCGAGGCGGAAGGCGCTGCTGTGGCTGAGCATCGGGGTCAACCTGGGGCTGCTGGGGACCTTTAAGTACGCCGGGTTCTTCGTGGATCAGTTCGCGGTGCTGGTGGAGACCCTCGGGATGAACGCCAACCTGCCGGTCTTGCGGATCGTGCTGCCGGTCGGGATCTCGTTCTACACGTTCCAGACGATGAGCTACACCATCGACGTGTACCGGCGCCAGATGGAGCCCACGCGCGATGCGGTTGCGTTCTTCGCCTACGTCGCGTTCTTCCCGCAACTGGTGGCCGGACCCATCGAGCGGGCGAGGTCGCTGCTCCCGCAGTTCCTCGCGAGGCGGCGGTTCGACCTCGCGGAGGCCACCGACGGCGTGCGGCACATGCTCTGGGGCCTCTTCAAGAAGGTCGTCATCGCGGACAACCTCGCGCCCTTCGTGGACGCGGTCTACGGCAACTGGGAGACCGCCTCGGGTGCGACGCTCTTCCTCGGGACGCTCTTCTTCGCGCTCCAGATCTACTGCGACTTCTCCGGCTACTCGGACATCGCCATCGGGTGCGCCAAACTCTTCGGCTTCCGGCTCATGCGCAACTTCGCGACGCCCTACTTCTCGCGGGACATCGGGGAGTTCTGGCGGCGGTGGCACATCTCGCTCTCCACCTGGTTTCGCGACTACGT